>DATJTR010000615.1:0-3140 GCA_035503215.1 Pirellulales bacterium | reverse complement strand
AAATGCCGTTGAAACCCAGCGATTTGACGAACGACAATGGCTCGCCGCGATATTCGAGCAAGCGGGGAAAGAAAGGTTGATCCCCCACCAGCAAACCGCTGCCGCTGAGCCGAGCCGCCGGGGGACGCGTCTTTTCGTCGGGCAGCATGCGTTCGGCTCCCGGCAGTCGTTCGGCGGCCCCATCCGCGGCCGGGTTCTTGCCGACCGGTGCCAAGCCAACCACCGCGGCCCGAACGAGGCCGGCGACTTCGAGATCATCGATGAGAATGTTGGTCGAACCCGGGCCGCCGTAGACGTTGAGCAGCACGCGATCGATATAGGCCTCGTGTCCGTCGACGTTCGGCCCGTATTCGGCCCGCAGGACGCGCAACTGCCGTTCGACTTGCTGCGGCAGATTGTCGAGCCGCAATTGCTGCCAACTGCCGGCTTGGGTGTAGCCCGATCCGCTAATCAGCATCGTCAGCGGCTGCCCCGATGCTGGGTTTTTGCTCCGCGGAATGACGACGCGGGCAAGGATCTGCAGGCCGGCCCGATCGGCCTTGATCCACACCGATAGCCCAAGCTCGCTGATGATCCGAGCCGGGGTGATGTCGTGGCTCAGATAGACATAGGTGCCGTTGTTTCCCTGCAGGCGGATTTGTTCGCAGCCTTGCCCACTATGGGCGCCCCCCGACACTCGTTCGTGCGCGACGATCTTGTGCTGCGCATCGCTGCCGGCCTCGTGCCACGAGGGTTCCGGTCCCTCGAAGCCTTCGCGCACCGCCGGCGCCCCCCCTAACGGGCTCGTGAGGAGCAGCGCCAGGGCAATCGATAGCCACAGCGGTTGCGGGCGGCGGAGCATCATGGAGCGGTCGAACGCAAAAGCGGGCCGGAAAGCGATGCCGCCAAAAAACAACGTTTTGCTTCCGGATGGGTCGGGCGGCGCAAGTCGGCCTTGTAGCAGGATTTGCGAAACGCGGCCAGAGCGAACGTCCTGATTTTGCAACACCGCTGCTAGCAGCGCGCCACTGGGCACTCGGCTCCAAGTTGTTACATTCAAAAGAGTTATCTCCAGTGGCACGCGTTGCCTCGCGCGCTTGGCACGCCACCTGCTTTTCCATGCTCTCACACTCGCGGCAGCGATGACCTATCACGCACTTTTCTGGGGAGTCCTTCGATCATGAATCAAGCCTTACGAGACGCCGCAGGACGCCAGGAAGTTGTGTCGAAGGATTTCTCCGATCTAGGCAGCGCCATCGCTGCTCTCCCCAGCCAATACCGCAGCCAGCTCGAACCGTTGCTGGAGCGCGTGGTCGAAAACAGCAGCCGCCGCCGCCGCATTCTCAGTCTGGTGCAAGACGCGCTCGGCCAATTGCGGCTGGACATGAAATACTTGATGTTCGATCTCGAAGCCACCCGCCGCGAACGAGACGAATATCGCCGGCAGGCCGGCGACGAGCAGTAATCCGCCCGCGTTACCTCGCCTCGGCATCCATCACCGCCGATCCGTTGTTTGGGGGTCGCGAATTTCGCCCCCGCCCGCACGAAATTACCGATCCGCCGCAGGGAGGGCGGCGGGCCGGTCCCTCTCCTTCGACATCGCTCCCGCGTCAGCCCCATGCCACCGCCGCTCTTCGGCGGTTTGCGTGCCCCGGGCGTACTCTTTTCTTCTTTCCGGCGGCTCGCCTTCGAAACGCCACGCCGCATGCGGTGCATCCCGCGATTGCGGGGCGCCGATCGGTCGAATAAATTAGATGGTTGCGTCGACTTGGGCGGCGCCACAGGTATGTCGACGGAACGTGGCAAGCGCGATCGCAGCCATCCGCGGGCGCGGCGAAAAACAAGCGGATAAATGGCGGACTTCCCGGGAAGCGGATTTCCATGGTCGAGCTGACGGCCGAACAACTTGCCCAGCGTGTGCTCGACCTCGACCTGCTCGATCAGCGACAGCTCAAAGAAGTTTGGGGGGCGACCGGTAGCCGCGAGGTCACCGGCGACGAGTTCCGCCAGTTGCTCGAACGCCGCGAACTGCTCACCAATTACCAGTCCGAACGCGTGATGCGCGGCGAAAAGACTGGTTTCTTTTACGGCGACTATAAAATCCTCTACCTCGTCGGCACCGGCACCTTTGCCCGCGTCTATCGGGCCGCCCATCGTCACACGGGCGAAATCCGCGCCGTGAAAGTGCTGCGCGGCAAGCTTGCCGTGGAACCGCTGGAAACCGAACGCTTCTTGCGCGAAGGACAGATGGGGGCCACCCTCCGGCATCCCAACATCGTGCCCATCTACGAAGTCGTCGCGCGCGGCGATCGCCCCTTTTTAGTGATGGACTTCGTCGAAGGACGCAACCTCCGCGAGTTCATCAAGGTCCGCAAGAAATTCGGTTGGATCGATGCCACGCGCATCATCGCCGACGTCGCCGCTGGCCTCGCTTACGCCTTCGAACGCGGCATCTGCCACCGCGATCTGAAAATGTCGAACGTCCTCGTCTCCAGTCGCGGGCAGGCCAAGCTGGTCGACTTTGGCCTGGCCGCCGCCGAAGACCAAGAGGACGACGAAACCGCCAATCCGCGCACGATCGACTATGCCGGTTTGGAGCGGGCGACCGGCGTGCGCAAGGACGACAATCGCAGCGACATCTTCTTTCTCGGCGCCATCTTCTACCATTTGCTGACCGGCGTTCCGCCGATCGTCGAAACGCGCGACCGTTCGCAGCGCTTGAGCAAGTCGCGGTTTACGAACATCAAGCCCGTCCAGGACGTCGATCCCACGTTACCCAAATCGCTGGTGACCATCGTCAATCGCGCGATGGAGTTCAACCCCAATCAGCGCTATCAGGCACCGGCCGAAATGGTCGCCGAGTTGAAGGCGGCCATGAGCAAACTCAATAGCGGCGAAGCGGCCGACCCCGCGGGCGGCAAAACGAGCGCCGTCAGCCCGCAATTCTCGCTGATGGTGGTCGAGTCGAAGCTGCAGTTGCAGAATCTGTTTCGCGAGCGGCTCAAGAGCGTGGGCTATCGCGTGCTGGTCACGGCCGATCCCGAGCGGGCCTTGACCCGCTTTGCCGAGAATCCCAAGACGGCCGACTGCGTGCTGTTCTCGACCAGCGATCTAGGCGAATCGGCGATCAATGCCTTCAATCGGCTGGCCGAAGACGGCGT
>DATJTR010000614.1:0-2772 GCA_035503215.1 Pirellulales bacterium | reverse complement strand
TCGACCAGGGCGTCGTAGGCGGCAAACCGCAGTCGGGCCAGCTCTCGCTGGGCCCGCTGCCGGACGACGTATTCCTTGTCACCCAGTTGCGTGATCAGCACCGCGATTCGGCGATCGAGATCGGCGTCGTCGCTCTCGGCTGCCCGCGATGGGCCAGCGGCCAAGAACAACATGGGGGCAGCCAGGCAGCACAGGCCCAAAAGCCAAATCCGCCAGCAGCGGGCCGCTCTGCCCCGGTCTTTCGATCGACATTCCATGCTTCTCTCCTGACGCGGTTGCGCGGGCGCGGTCGGCACTTATGGCGGCTTCGAAATCGTCAGCCGCCTTGGAACGAGCGGTTTCTGCCCAACACCGCGATTAATGCGCGGCGACACCCAAAGCCTGATTATATTCCAGCATATCGCAGCCCGATGGCGGGGGGCAAGAAATGCCCGAAGCGACCGGCGCAACAGGAGATCGAGCGCCGTCAGCCGCGACCAATGCGACGTGGATCGGCAGCCCCTAAGCCGCGCGACGCTTGGGGGGCGCCTGAGCGGCCGGCTTGGGCTGCGCAGCGGTTCGGGCGGCTGGCGCCGAAGCCTCGGGCAGGTGACCTGCTCCGGCCAGTCGGGCCGTTACGGCTGGCGAGGCGAAACCGGGTCGCAAATAGGTCCAGTAGATGCGGACCAGCTCGACGAGCGACCAGAGAAAATCGTGCGGGCGGAGTTTCGAACCGGCAACTTCACGCCACGAATCGAGCGGGTACTCGTAGACCATGTGCTCCAAGCTCTGCTCGCCAAACTGCCGGCTGGCGGCGACGAGCCGGGCGAACATTTCGACGTCGAAAATCCAGCGTGCCCGAAACGGATAGGCAAACAGGGCGGCACAGGTGCGGTTCGCGCGAAACAGCTTGGCACCACACTGGGTGTCGTAGATGCCGACCCCCAGCAGGATGCCGGCCAGATTGGCGAACACCCGGCCGAGCGCGTGGCGCAGCGGACGGCGATCGATCCGGTGGCCGAGCAGTCGCAGCCGGCAGCCAATGACGATGCCGAGCCGGGGATGCTCGTCGAGCACGCGGCAAAAGTGCGGAATCTCGTCGAGCGGCGTGGCCAGATCGGCGTCCCAAAAGCCGACATAATCGGGCCGGTCTTCCAAGGCGGCCAACATGCCGCGACGCACGGCTTCGGCCTTGCCGCCGTTCCGCGACAAGTGAACGAAGCGGAAGCGGCTGGGTGCGACCGCATGCAAGCGCTCGAGCACGCCCAACGTGTTGTCGGTGCTGCCGTCGTTGAGAAACAAGAAATCGACGTGCGGATGCGCAGCCGAGAATTCCTGAAACCGCACCGCGTCCAGGCGGTTGGCCTCGTTAAAGCACGGTACGACGATAATCGTGCGCGACATCCGACATCCCTGTGCGAAAAGGAGAAGCGCAAGCGGGCGATTTCCGGGTCGCCCGAAACGGCAGATTTGGCTTCGCACTAGGCGCGAAGCGCGAACGAGGGAAATCGTCCAAGAATCTCTCGCTCGCGCGTCGGGCCTAGCAACTTTCCCGACACCCGGCCTGGCCGACGCTAGCGCGACTTTCATGACGGTGAAACGCTCACGATCACCACTAACCCGAAGCGCAAGCGAGGGTTCCTCGTCCTCACCCCTCGCTTGCGCTTCGGGCTAATGTGCTCAGCGTTAAGCCACGATGAAAAGCACCGCCGCGGTCGGCCGCGGCCAAGGGGAGGTGGTATACCGGCAAGCCCAGGGGCGATCAAGAGCAATCCCGCCCGGTGACAGCAACTCGCGCTGCTGGCGAGCGTGGAAGCGATTCAGCTTTGCGGCCCGCCTTCGTCTTCGATCTGGGCGATGTATTGCCGGAGCCGCTCGACTTCGTCGGTGACGTGGCGCAGCTTGAGCATGTTGCGCACCCGGGTGAGCAACTCGACCTTGTTCACCGGCTTGCTGAGAAAATCGTCGGTGCCGGCTTCCACGCCGCGCTCGATGTCCCCCCGCTCGCTGAGCGCGGTGACCATCAGGATCATGATCCCGCTGGTCTTGGGATCGTCCTTGAGCTTCTTGCAGACCTCGAAGCCCGACAGCTTGGGCATCATGATGTCGAGCAGGATCAAGTCGGGCTGGAACGAGGCGACCTTCTCCAGCGTGTCGCGGCCGTCGACCGCGATGGCGATGTCGCAATCGACGCCGGTGAGATAGGCCTCCAACAGCTCGACGTTGGGAGCGTTATCGTCGGCAATCAGGATTCGGCTCTTGCGAGTAGCTGTCGACACGCCCGGTTGCCCCGTGGGGACGGAAAAAAGGTCCAAAAACCGTCAGCGGGGATTATAGAGCAATGCCCGGCAGTCACGTAAGCAGGGACCGCAATTTGAGCATGTTACGGATCCGCGTCAAAAACGCGTCCTTGCGAACTGGGATCGAGAGAAAGTCGTCGATGCCGGCCTGGACCGCACGCTCAATGTCCGCTCGCTCGCTGAGCGCGGTGACCATTAGGACCATGATCGCGCTCGTGCGCGGGTCGCCTTTTATCCTCCGGCAAATCTCGAAGCCGGAACAGCTCGGGAGGGTGGCCCCGACCACGACAACATCCGGCGGCGACAACGCAATGTAGTCCTGCGCCGCTCGGCTGTCCGCCGCGATCACGACCTCACACTCGATCTCGGCAAGGCAGCCCCTCAATAGCACGGCATCAGCAACACTCTCCGTCGCAAGCAGAACCGTTCGCCGGTTTGACGTGGACATCGCGCGCCGCCTCGGTGGACCACGATGGGCTGCGGTTCCGTTCGG
>DATJTR010000613.1:0-10372 GCA_035503215.1 Pirellulales bacterium | reverse complement strand
CGCTGGCCCGACGCGACTACGGCTCAAGCAGTACCGCGGGCGGCGCGCTCACGGCGGTGGCCGAAGGGACGCAGACCGATCGTGAATTGACTCTTTATCGACACAATTTGATTGAAAGCCTCGATTCGCTCTTTGGCCGCGACGTCGAATGGGCTGGCGGGAGTGCCGCATCTCAAGGTACGGCGACAAGCAGCGACCAATTCGACCGCGAGGCGGGCGCCGTCAGCCTTACCGAACGGCCCAGCGCGGCGATGTTGGCGGTTGGATTGGCCATTTCGGCCCTGTGGACCGAGGTTGAGGCGTCTGATACCGTAGACCGAAAGGCCAAAACGCGCGAATCGTTGCTGCGGCGTCGCCGGGTCGCTCCGTAAGTGAGCTCGCGAGCCGCTGGACGGGGACGCGTTCCGGAGAGTCGAACGTGTCGCTGGACGCAGAATCGTCGATCATGCAGCAGCCATCGGTGAACAACAAGCCGGCGTACCTGGAAGCCGAGCACCTCTTGCGGCTCGCGCAGGATGGAGATCGCGAAGCACTGGGTGCGCTGCTCTATATCTATCGGCGGCACATGTCGCGGTTGGCCCGCAATCAAATCGGCCGCCGCTTGCACGTGAAAGCCGACACTTCGGACCTTGCCCAGGACGTCTGTTTGGAAGTGCATCGACACTTCGAGAAGTTCGCGGGAACGACCGAGGCGGAATTCGGCGCCTGGATTCGCAAGATTCTGGCCGGCCTGGTTGCCAATTCGGTGCGCCGCTACCAAGGGACGAAAAAACGGGACGTCCGTCGTGAACGTCCGCTGGCTCATAAGTCGATCGATTCGACCCAAGTCTACGGCAACGAAACGGTCGCCCGCGGCGGAACGCCGAGCGAGGAGGCGGTCGATCGCGAAACGAACGTGCAGCTAGCGGTGGCGATGGAGCAGCTTGCTCCGCACTATCGGCAAGTGATCGAGCTGCGTATCAAAGAGGGAATGCCCTTTGCCGAGATCGCACTCGAAATGGGCCGCACGGTCGACAGCGTGGAAAAACTTTGGTGGCGCGCCGTCGGAAAGCTGCGGAATTTGATCGAGCAGCCGAAATAGCGCGCGAGCAAATTGTTTGTTTGTTTTTCCCCATCTGTTTTCAAATTGAACAGCCTCCGAGAGCCTCGCCTCATCTGCTCTCGGAGCCGTAAAGGGATTGTACGCCGAACGTTGCAAGGCATTTCGAGGAACTTTGCCTGCTAGGCACGCCTTTTGCAAAGCAGGCGACTCGCAATCCGCGGGACCTGCCCCGACTCCTGCCTTTGCTGTCGTTCGGCTGATGTAACCCACCCGGGCTTTCCGTTCGGAACAACGGCAAGCTCCTGTTTCGTCACGTCTCGAAGAGGAGGCTCTATTTATGCGCAAGCGCATTCCCGCTCGCGGTGCGCGCGGACTGAAGTCCGCACTGCTCGAAGTCATGGACTCTTGTTTCGCCTTCACTAGCGGCACTCCCGCATCCGGCCGCCAGGGCAGTCACCGGCTGCGCATCGAAGTGCTCGAAGACCGACACATGATGTCGGTCACTCCGATCAGCACGGCCACCTATCAAGTCGACGCGAGTTCGGGCACGTCCGAGTCGACGATCTCCGTCGTCGGGGACACGGCCGACGAAGGAACTTCCGTGCCGGTTACGGTCAATGACACCCTGGTCGGCAGCATCGCACTCGATGCCACGGGCGACGGAAGTCTAACTTTGCCCACCAGCAGTCTGGCGACGACGGTCGCCGCGGGAAGCGCCGTCAACATCGGCTCCCTCAGCGGAACGTTTGGCGGCTCTTCGAGCAGTATGTCCGACGATGTCGGCTCGCCGGCCGAATTGACTTCGTTTCTTTCGAGTGTGTCAGGGACCCAAGGGTCGCTGATGCCCGAGCCGATCAATGGCATCGGCAACAACGTGGACGATCCGACCTGGGGGGCGGCCGATACCGATTTCAATCGTCTGGCGCCCGCCAATTTCGCCGACGGAATTTCTGCCCCCAACGGCCAGAACCTTCCCTCGGCGCGGGCGATTTCCAATTTGATTGCCAATCAAGACATCGACGGTGTCGAGCAAGACTTGAACAACAATCGGGACATGTCCGATTTCGTTTATGCCTGGGGGCAGTTCATCGATCACGACATCGATCTCACCGAAAGCGGCACGGTTGCCATGAACATTCCGGTGCCGGCCGGCGATCCCACCTTCGATCCGACGGATCAAGGAGACTTGTCGATCGCTTTTGATCGCTCGCAGATCGCACCGGGAACCGGCACCAGCACGAGCAATCCGGCCCAATACGTCAATCAAGACACGTCGTACATCGACGGTTCGATGATCTACGGCTCGGACCCGACGACCGCCGCGGCCTTGCGAACGTTTAGCGGCGGCCTGCTCAAAACAAGTGCCGGCGACTTGTTGCCCTACAATACGATGGGTCTCGACATGGCCGACAACACCGGCATTCCCGAGGATACGCTGTTCGCCGCTGGAGACGTGCGGGCAAACGAAAACGTGGAGCTAACGAACCTGACCACACTCTTCGTTCGCGAGCATAACTATCAAGCGACGCTTTTGGCCAAGGAGCATCCGACCTGGACCGACGAGCAGCTTTACGAGGGCGCTCGGCAAATCGTCATCGGTGAAATCCAGTCGATCACCTACAACGAATGGCTGCCGGCCCTGATGGGTGAGAATGCCCTCACTCCCTACACGGGCTACAATCCGAACGTCAACGCGTCGATCGACGACGAGTTCTCGACCGCTGCGTTCCGGCTGCACACGTTGCTCGACGACGATGTGCAGTTCCTCAACAACAACGGCAATCCGATCACGAGCATCTACGGGGGGGACATGCCCCTGGCCGACGACTTCTTTCAACCGTCGGTCGTCGCCATGCCGGGCGAAGTGGCCGGGAATCTGAAATACCTGGCCAGCGATTACGCCCAAGAGGTCGACGAGCAGGCGGTCGACGGACTACGGAACGATCTGTTCCCCGATGCGCCGGTGCTCAACAACGTGGAGGTCGGCGCCAGCGATCTAATCGCCGATGACATCCAGCGCGGCCGCGACGAGGGTGATCCGACCTACAACGAAATGCGCGTGGCCATGGGCGAGGCACCGGTCACCTCGTTTGCCCAGATCACGTCGAACGTTCAATTGCAAGGCGAGCTTGCCCAGATTTATGGGAACGTGAACAACGTCGAATTATTCGTCGGCCTGATGGGCGAGGACCATTTGCCCGGCTCGTCGCTGGGACAAACCGAGCAAGCTATCCTCGCGACGCAGTTCGAAGCACTCCGCGACGGCGACCGCTACTTCTACGAGAATGCCGATCCGGCATCGCTCGTCAAGCAGCTCAATAACACGACGTTGGCCGAGATCATCGAGCGAAACACGACGATCACGAATCTCCAGCCCGACGTCTTCCTGTTCTATAGCGGCGTACAAGGGACCGTGGATGGGGTATCAAAGAATGCCGGCCGTAACGCTTCTCAGGTCTCGCTGATTCCGCTGGCCGGCGCCACGGTCGAGTTGATACAGGATGGGACGGTAGTCGCCTCGACGACGACCAACCGCCTGGGCAACTATCAATTCAGTGAGATCGGCGCCGGACAATTCACCGTCAAGGTAGTTCCTCCGACAGGTTTCACAGGGCAACTGGCGTCGAGCGCCAAGACGTTTGACATCACCAAGGGGCAACAGGATGGCCATCCCACGACCGAGGATCTCACGCTCGATTCGCTCCTTCCAGGCGGCGGCGGTTCTCAGGGCGGCGGGGGCAGTGGCAGCACCGGCGGCGGCGGTGGCAGTACCGGCGGCGGCGGTGGCTTGCGCTGGCCCGGCGGACAAACGTGGGGCCCTGGCGGCAGGCGGAATTGACTGAGCTCGCTTTCGTTTGATTTGGTGAACAAGCGAAATTTGGGTCCCGGTGGCAAGCCGATGGTCGCGTGCAACGGCGCGCAAGGAGGCAGGCTGATCACCCCCAGCCGTGCCTCTTTGCGCTCCACCGGTTCGCCACAGAGTTGATCGTCGCCCATCCGAATCTCGCAGACCGACCGTGCGCCTCTGCAGGCAGATCGCCGTTGAGTGACACCCACGCGCGGTGGCCGGTGCCGTTTGTGAACGCGGCCATTTCTTCGCGAAAGACCGACCGGCGCCTTTACGCCCGCTCGGTTACTGGCGTAGTGGGCAGAGGCCTCGACGATTCGGGGTAGAACAATTTCGGTTCGATCCCCACAGGATTGAACCCGCGTCGAATAGGTGGAAAGAGAAACTAGCAGGCACGAGATACAGAGAGAGGAAGTGCAACATGGATCGCAAACTGCGGACTCAATCAGGAGTGGGAATCCGTCGTCTCGAAGAACTGGAAGCACGCGCGATGCTGGCGGCTCATGGCTTCGAGGCGCCGGCGGCAGTGGAGCGAGGCGCCATCTTTGGTGCAGCGCAGTTATCTCAAGTTGCCGAAGTTGGCGCGATCAGCCAGGCCGCTGGCCAAGAGGGATTCTTTGCGCATTTCGCTTCGCAAAACGGCCGCGACTTTCACTCCGCCGACAATGACGGCTCTTCGTCGTCGGCTTTCACGGCGGCCTTGACCGATTCCAACGGGGATACGGCCACGGTTACCTATCAAACTGGCAATCTGCTGGGCACCGAAGAATCGGTGATCACGGTCACCGGCGACACGCTCGATGAAGGCACGAGCGTCGCGCTCTCGATCGACGGCACCACGGTCGGCACCGTGGCGATCAACAGCAGCGGCAGCGGAACGCTCATCGTTCCGACATCGACGCTGTCGACCACCGTTGCGGCCGGCACTGCCGTTACGCTGGGCGCCTCGCTGAGCGGCACGTTCGCGGCCTCGACCGGCAGCACGGGTGGCTCCGGCAGTTCCGGTGGATGCGGCTCATCTTCGTCGTCCGCAGCGAGTTTCACCGCTTCGCTATCGGACACCGCTGGCGATACGGCCACGATTACCTATCAAACCGGCAATCTGTTGGGCAGCGAAGAATCGGTGATTACGGTCACCGGCGACACGCTCGATGAAGGCACGAGCGTCGCGCTCTCGATCGGCGGCACCACAGTCGGCACCGTGGCGATCAATAGCAGCGGCAGCGGCACGCTCATCGTGCCAACGTCCACGCTGAGCGGTTCGGTCGCCGCCGGCGCCGCGGTGACCTTGGGCGCTTCGCTCAGCGGCACATTCGCGGCATCGACGACGTCGGGTGGATCGGGCAATTCCGGTGGGAATCCGGGCTGCGGCTCCCAAAGCGGTTCGTCGTTGACCGCTTCCGTCTCCGATTCGAGCGGCGATACGGCAACGGTCACGTATCAAACCGGCAAATTGTTGGGAACCGAGGAATCGGTCATCACGATCACCGGCGACACGCTCGACGAGGGAACGAGCGTCGCGGTCACGATCGGCGGCACGACGGTCGGCACCGTGGCCATCAACAGCAGCGGGAGCGGCACGTTGATCGTGCCGACGTCAACGCTCTCGACGACGGTCGCCTCCGGCAGCACGATCACCGTGGGCACGTCGCTCAGCGGCACGTTCAGCAGCTCGAGTTCGTCCGACGATTCGTCGGGCACGACGCTACGCATCAGCTCGCTCGAAGCCACGCGGTACCGCGGCCGCGGCTAAGGCAGTCGCGACTCGCGCCGCGATCGTTGGAGGCAGTCGCGATGGGCGCCAGGATGGAGGCCCATCGCGCCACTTTTGCTTTGAGGGCCACTTTCATGGTCCTGGAACCGGTCGCTCTGGGCTGGTGGTCTACTGCACGCGTTCCCAACTGACGTTCGAGACGCTGGGTTCGATGCCGATGCGAGAGAGCAGGTCGTTGAGATACTTGTCGTTCGGCGTGGTGGAATAGATGTCGGCCACGACCATGGCTCGATCGGGTTGTTCGACGTCTTGGGTGGAGATCCCTTGCATCGACATGTTCGGTCACGAGTTGACGTGTCGCAGCAGGATCAGACGAATCACTCCCTCGTTCTGCTCCTGGCAGACGACCTTGACTCGATACAGCGTCTCCTGGTCTTGCGAGACGCGCGACTGCGCGTCGATTTTGCGGACCACCGGTCGGAGGGCCAAATGGACAAATAGGACTGCGGCGGTTCCCACCCCCGCTTGCAGGATGAAGCCACTGCCCGCCAGGACACCGACGGCGCCGCTGCACCAAAGCGTGGCCGCGGTGTTCATTCCCCGCACGTTGAAGCCTTCGCGCAGAATCACGCCACCGCCCAAGAAGCCGATGCCGCTGACGACCTGCGCGGCAATACGGGTTGGACTCCCTTCGTGATCGATGAGCCGCGACAGTGAAACGAAAAGTGCCGCTCCAAGGCAAACCAGGGCGTTGGTGCGCAGACCGGCGGTGTGCTGCCGGAACTGTCGCTCCAAGCCGATGGCTGCCCCCATCAACAGCGCGGCCGCCACGTTCAAGATGAAGTTCAACCCATCGTGCACGGTTCTGCCTCCTTCCACCGGCCGGCCTGAAGCCAGGCTTGCAATTCTCGGTTGGCACGCGCCTTAAGCGCGCGGAAACGGCCAACGTATCGGAACCGGGCGCGCGTTGCGAATGCAGGATGCGGTGCGGCCATCCCCGATCGAGGACACCTGAGTGGACCGACGGTTCACGGAGCGGTTTTTATCCGTGATTCAAGCGGCACGCTCTCTCTGGGACCAGGACGAGCGTGCCTTCGCAACCTGCCCTATAGGTGGCCGTGATCAAGGGCTGAGGCGTGGTGGATCAAGAAGCCTCGGCCACAGCGAGCCGGGGCGATTCCGTGTGGAATTTGTTCTTCAGCGCCAGGAAGTGTTTCTCGAACAGATGAAAGCTGATCACGGACAGTGCGGTGGTGATCGCGAACATTGCCACCATATACGCCATCCGGCCGAGGAAAGCCGATCCGGTCTGCTCGATCAATCCTTCGGGCGTGAGGTAGGACGCCAGGATCTCGATGAGCGGCAACTGAAACACGTACATGGCATAGCTGTACTTGCCGAAGAACCGCAGGAACCCGGAGCCCCAGACCTTCCCCAGTAAGGTCGTGGAACGAGCGGAAACGGCCAACAGCAACAAGCCGCCGAAGAACCCGGCCCGCAACGTGATGGGGAATCCCCAGGCTTGGTGGTTTGGCTGCGCGTAAATAAAGCCCAGCGTGATGCCGGTAAGCACCATTCCCACGATGGCCCAGGGAATGTAGCGGCGAATGCCATCCGAACCCCGCGCGACCAGCGCCAGGAATGCACCCAGTGCCAGGCCGTCGCATTGGAAGCACGTGAACGCCTCGACGGCAACCTTGGGACCGTCGCAAGCAATCCAGGCCATGCGGCCAACCGTGGCGCAAATAATGGTCAACAAGCACGCCACCAGTGCCTGCCGCCGGCTGCAGAAGAAAATGACGAGCGGCCACAACAGATAAAAATGCTCCTCAACGCACAACGACCAGAAGTGGCGGAAGGAACCCAAGCACCACTCGTTGCGAATGCCCATCAGAAAGTTCGCCACATACAACCACAACGAGGCCTGGTCGGCTCGTGCTTCGGGAAAGAGCGAGTAGCGCGCCCCGAACGCAAGGGGCAGAACGACGAACGCGAGGATCAACACTCCGTAGTAGAGTGGATAAATCCGCAGTGCGCGGCGAACGTAGAAATCGCGGAAGAAATGGGAACTGCCTTTGGCATCGAACAAAATGCCGGTGATCAAAAATCCCGACAGCACGAAAAACAAATCGACGCCGAGGCTGCCCATCGTAAGTGCTTTGAACAGAATACGACCGACGAATCCGTAATCCACGTCGGTCGGCCCGAGATTAAAGCGGTAGGCGGTCACCAGCAGAATCGCCAGTCCACGAATTCCATCGAGCGCCGGAATGTGCTTGGGCAACCCCGACGACTGCGGCCGCGCTGGCCGCGCGACCTCGGCTGATCGGTTCCGCTGGGCGGAGAGAACTTGCATCGCGGCACCAACCAAGGGATTTCGGGTTGTTTGAGATCGGCTGGACGGTCAGCGGAAAACGCGCGAGACAAATCGTGTCGGGCGGGCAAACTTATTCCCCGCCACGAAACTCGTTGCGAAGTCGTTTAGGTGGGAGCTCGCAGGAACTCGTCGCGGCGATCGGACAACTTAAGTCCGTTCGTCGGTACTGTCAACTAACCAACAGTCATCTAACCAATGGACACGGCCAGCAAGATTCGTTTCTTGTTTCGACGAGCGACGAGTCGAGCGAAAACTCGCGAGACTCATGATCCATCGCACTCGAATTAGCTACCTCCAGTGTATGCGATTTCGCGGCGGTCCGTTCAGAAATGTTTCCCTATCTGAAGGCGGCGACGACAAGCGAAGGAGTCAATCCGGTCGGCTGATCGTTCGAAAGCGTCCCCAGTCCGCCCCCTTCGACGAGAAATCGCCCGGTGTCGGTCGTGCACATGAGCTATGGAGATCCGTACCGAGCAAATGAATTGATGCACGGTTCTGTGGTTTGTGTCTTGGCGCCGGGGTTCGTTTTGCTGCGCACCGAATTGGCAACCCATGCTGATCCGTGAGGCTGCGTTGAGGAGGCGCGCCAGTAAAAGCGTTCCTCATGGATTAAAGAAGGAGACTAAATGTTTCTCTAACCGGCGGTCGGTAAAATCAGCAGGCGCGTCACAAGGCGCGCCTGCGACTTCGACGTACACAGGCACGGCCAATGGGGCATCATTCCCCTCGCGTTACCATGCACGGAGCAAGCTCGACTCAAGGGGATTCGAGCACGAGTCCACAGTTCGCGGTGTTGACCATGGGGTGGTCGATGCGAGCGTCCCCAGGGTTCCACCGAGGTGTCCCTGTCGGGGAAGCTTGGGGGTGGTCCAAGATTTGCTAGTCACTTCGGGATCGAAAGCTCAAACTTCTCCTAGAACCGTGGAAGATCGCCTTCCCGTAGTCTGAGTTTCCACATTAACTAGGCTGGGTTGAATGGGTCGAGAGGATGCACTAGAATGAGTGCTAAACCTAACGCATCAGGGGGGTATTTGTCCCCCCTCTACAGGGCTGGGAACTCGGATGGGGCAGCGCTTGCATCCAAACTGCGTACGGAGGGGACCATGTGCGCAACGCAAATCCGAGATGACGAAGTGGGTACCGAAACCCTAGAACCACGTCCCCGTTTGTCAACAGAAAAAACGCTGCCGCGTGTCACGGAATCGCCGGCGAGCGTGGAACGATGCGTGGCGATCTTGCGCGAGGCGGCCGTGTATGCGGAGCAGTTCGGACGCGATCGATGGGACTTTGCCGTCGACGTCAAGTCGCTGGTCGCCGCCGGTTGCAACCTGAATGACTTGCGCTGGCTCTTGTGCGCCGGTTTCGCATTGCACGGCATCGAGATCCGCGGCGTGAATTCGACCTCGCGGCAGTTCAAGCTCAGCCAGGGCATGACGTTTGGCCCGCGCTCGTGCTTCGTGTTGGCGCAAACTTCAATCGTCTCGGGCACCAACGGATCACAGCCCTACGAGTCGAATGCGGGCTTTCAAGTCTTTCGCGGTTCATCGGTGACGCCCACGTGGGACCAGGAACGCCGTGAGTTGCGGCTGAATGACGTGGTGGTCAAATCGTTCAAGCTGCCTTCGCCCAATCAGGAAGCCATCTTGACCGCGCTGGCCGAAGAGCACTGGCCGGCGAGGATCGATGATCCGTTGCCGCCCCACGTCGAGCTGGATCCCAAGCGCCGCCTGCACGACACGATCAAAAGCTTGAATCGCAATCAAAAGCACCGCTTGATTCGCTTCTCTGGTGATGGTACTGGAGAAGGAGTGCTGTGGAAGTTGATTCAGCGCGCCTGATCGAAACTCTTTCGGCTCGTGCGACTTTCTGCCGACGGTCGACCCGCTCCGATGGATCGACCTCCCATCCATCGTCCACACCTTCCCCCATCGTGCCCCTCGCGGGAACCAGAGCGGCTGGGTAGTATGCCCACCACTTGATGCGTTGCGATCCGGTAAGCGCCCTATGGCGGGACGCGCACGGAACCGGCGATTGCGCCATCAGCAGCCGACGCCCGAATGATGGCGCGTCCTACTAGGTCTCGACAATTGAATCCAGTTGGATTTCATTCGTGGGCGAATTCCTTCCCCCAGGACTGGGCTGGTTGCAGAGCCTGCCGGACGCGCGCGATTTGTCGCCGTCGAATCCGGAAGTAAAAAAGACTCTTTCCGCCCTGGGAATGCCGCGTCGCCGTACGCTGCCGGCGCACATTGATCTGAGCGGCTATTTTCCCGCGGTCAGCAACCAGGGACGCGTCAATTCCTCCACCGCCTTCGCGTGGGCGAGCATTCTGGAATACTTCGAGCGGCGCACGCGTGGCTCGATCGAGCCTCTCTCGCCGATGTTCTTATA
>DATJTR010000612.1:0-4312 GCA_035503215.1 Pirellulales bacterium | reverse complement strand
ACACTGCGAGCGGCGTGAGGCCCGACGAAGGAGGGGCCGAGCGCAACAATACTGAGGGCAAGTATGGTTTGGACGATTCTGGGCGTGCTGGCCGTTCCGCTGTTGGTTCTCATCAACGCGATGTTCGTGGCCGCCGAGTTTTCGCTCGTTTCGGTCCGCCGCACGCAAGTGGAAGAAATGGTGAAAGCCCGCCGCGTCGGCTCGGGAGCGGTGAAAAACGCCATCGACCACCTCGACGACGCCATCGCCGCCACCCAGCTCGGCATCACCTTGGCCAGCCTGGCGCTGGGCTGGATTGGCGAACCGTGCGTCGCTCGTATCTTGCAGCCGCTGCTCGAGTTTTTGCCAACGCGCTGGTCGGTCGTCGCCAGCCACGGTCTGGCCACGGCCATCGCCTTTTCGCTGATCACCTGCATGCACGTGATTCTGGGCGAACTGGCCCCCAAGGCTGTGGCCCTGCAGCGCCCCGACACCGTCGGCCTGTGGGTGGCCCGGCCGCTGATGTGGTTCGCCTCGGTCATGCGTCCTTTCATCGCCGTGATGAATGCCCTGGGCAACGGCGTCGTCCGCCTGCTCGGCTTCGAGCCCGTCTCGGGACGCGAAATGCTCCACTCGGTCGAAGAGCTGGGCCTGCTGATCGAAGAAACCCGCCGGGCGGGCATCCTGCCGCGCGATCAGGCCCAATACGTGGCCAACGTCTTCCGGCTGCGAGCGAAAAAGGTCCGCGACTGCCTGGTGCCGCTCGAACGGATGGCGGCCCTGGAGCTGCACATGCCCGAGGAACAAATTCTCGATGCCGTCCGCTCGGGCGCTCACACCCGCATGCCGGTCTACGACCGCAATCCCGACAACATCGTCGGCATCGTCAATACCAAGGACTTGTTCCACTTGTTCAGCTTGCGCGGGATGGTGGTGCTCGACGACGCCATGTATCTGCCGATCTACGTCGATCCCGACCGGCCGATCTCGGACGTGCTGCGCGAGTTCCGTCGCCGCCGCCGGCCAATGGCCGTGGTGCGCGACAAGCAAGGACACGTCCTGGGACTGATCACGCTCGAAGACATCATCGAAGAGATCATCGGCGAGATCGAGGACGAGCACGACATTCAGCCGCCGGCCGTGCAAAGCCACTGAAGCGCTGGCGGCGAAAATGCTCGCAGTGCCACGCAAGAATTCAGCGGGCCGGCCGGCTACCGCGTCACTTTGTGGTAGATGTCGCGCAGTTCCACCGGTGAGACATCTTCGAGCCGTTTGCCACGGGCGTCGAGCTGCTCGTTGATCTTGATAGCGGTTTCTTGCATCTGGCTGTGGGTCTGTTCCGAACCGCCGTACAGAACGAAGTTCTTGCCGCGCGTCAGCCGCGTGGTCCCGTCCTCGGCATCCAGCCCGAGTCCTAACAGCGCCGCCCCCTTGGGCTTGCGTTTCGCCCGCATTGACACTCACCTTCGGCTGCGAGAGCGCAAAAAAAGAAATCGCCGGGCCATAACCCAGCTTGCCTCACTCGCCAAATTATACCTTACCGGTCAAAGGCCGAGCAATTTGGCGTTTCCGGCCGCACGTGACTACGCGCCGCCGACCACTTCTCGAGCGAGACCGCGCGCCAGCTTGAACGCGAGCAGCAGCGTTTGGGCCCGCGCCTCCATTTGATCCGGATTGTAATAAAACGCCCCTGTGCTTGCCGGCAAGCCGGCGATCTCGCGGGTGAGCGGCATCAAATCCAACAACTCGCGATAGCGGCGCTTCATGGATTCTTCATCGGCGGGGGCCATCATTCACGCTCCTCGATTGGGATGATTTCTCTCGTACGATTTTCGGCATGGGCCACGAGACGCGTCGCGCCAGCGACGCAGAGTCGATGCAAATGCTAGTATAAAGCTAGGGGCCCGCCTGACCACGCCAGCATCTCGCGCGTGAACCCCGTCCGCCGGGCGAATAGCCAAAGCGCTCTATCCCGCGACTAGGGGTTTTATTAACCTCTGCCACCCGAGGAAGGGCCGAAAACCAAAACGGCCGCCGGCAGCGCCCGGAATCGCAACCCCAACTCAGCGGACACCGGGTCATGGCAGGCGAAAACCTCGACATGACAAGCGATGCCGGGCGGCGCCCCGCCGTCGATCGCCCGGGGTCTCGCCCCTTCGTCGGCGTGCGATTCGCCTGTTGTGACGTGTACAACAGGGTTTACGTCAATCCCGCCGGCACCGAATATCGCGGTGCCTGCCCGCGCTGCGGCCGAGGCATCCGCTTGCGGATCGCCCCCCACGGGACCGACTCCCGCTTTTTCACCGCCTTCTAAGCGGGACGTAACGTCGCGTAAGCAGGCCTAACATCGGGCCCCGCTTTGTCTTGAGTCGTTCCCTGGTTTCGCATACCATTCCCCACCCAAAGCCCGGGTGATTTGGTCGCGCTTCATCGTGGTGTGAGGTCGCTGAAAACTAACCCGAAGCGCAAGCGAGGGTTCCTCGTCGTTGCCCCCTCGCGGGTACTCGCCGCACGCGGTGGCTTCGGGCTAGTGCAGTCGTGAGCGTCCCACCCTCACGAAAGACGCCGGATCGCTGCGCGCCACGTTTCGTCCGTCCCTAAAGTCTAGAGCCTAACGCCTAAAGCCGCCGCCATGGACTACCAGGTGCATCGCTGTACGCGGCATTGCACGGCCAGTGGCCGGGAAATCCAACCCGGCGAAACGTTCTATTCGACGCTGGAAGTGCAAGGAGCCGAGGTCGTCCGGCACGATTATGCCGCCGACGCCTGGACCGGCCCGCCCACTGGGGTGCTCGGCTGGTGGCAATCGGTGCTGCCCAGCCCCAGCGCCAAACGAGTCCGCTGGGCGCCGAACGACGTGATGCTCGACCTGGTGGAAGAGTTGAGCGGTTCGCCCGATCGGGCCGACATGTGCTATGTCCTCGCGCTGCTGCTGGTCCGCCGCCGCGTGGTCCGCCTGGAAGAGACCGAGCACGACGCCCAGGGGCGTGAAATATCGGTGCTGTATTGCCCGCGCCGCGAAGCGACCTATCGCGTGCCGACCGTCGTCCCCAGCGACGAGCGCGCGGCGGCCATCCAGCAGGAACTGTCCGAATTGTTGTTCGCCAAACCGGCCGACTGAAGTGATCGCGGGGAGACGCCGTTGTTCTCGGTCCGACGTTTCAACCTGTTGGCGGTGATGCTGCTGTTGCTCGCGGCCAGCGGGGCGAGTTGCCCCGGCATGCTGCAGCAATACACGCAGCCGCTCGCCCGCGCGCTGCCCCCCGCGCCGACGCTCGAACAAGTGATGAACGTCGTAAACAGCAACAGCGGGCAGGTCTACTCGCTCTACACCAGCCAGGCCAGCGTGGTCGTTCCCGGCGCGCCCACGTCGTTGCGAACCACCGTGGCCTATCAACGCGATCGCCGCTTCCGCCTCCGCTCGAACACCACGCTCAGCGGCTCGGAAATGGATTTGGGCAGCAACGACGAGCTGTTCTGGTTTTGGATCAAGCGCAGCCAGCCCCCGGCCTTCTACTTCTGCCGGCACGAGCAGTTCTCGCAGAGCGCGGCCCGCCAGATTCTGCCAGTCGAATTGACGTGGATCCCGCGAGCGCTGGGGGTCGTCTCCTTCGAGCCGATGCGTCACTACCAGGGCCCGACGCCGATTAGCGCCAGCCGCCTGGAGGTTCGCACTTTGCCCGACGCGCCCGGCGGCAACACGATCGTCACGGTGATCGACGACTCGCGGGGCATCGTGCTGGAAGAGCACGTCTACGATCCTGCCGGAAATCGTCTGGCCACGGCCGTCCTCAGCCGCCACCAGCGCGACGGCACGACCGGCATCACGCTCCCCCGCCACGTCGAACTCGATCTCCCGACGCGGCAAATGCAGATCGGTCTGGAGCTGAAAGACCTGCAAATCAATCGTCTGCAGCCCTCGCAGGCCGATCTCTGGACAAAGCCCAGCTATCCTGGCTACACCGAAGTCGATCTGGCCGATCCCAATCTGCGGCTCGTTCAGCCCACCGCCCGCGGCGCCATGCCCCACGCCCATCCGCAAGAAGTGCGGTATTGAAAAGGTGTGAGGCTTGAGTCGTGAGACTTGAGGTAGGAAGCGGGGCGCAAACGAACGGATCGTTCGATGCGCCTCAAGCCTCACAACTCAAGCCTCATGCCTCGCGCAGCGTTCCCGCGTCGAGCTCGAAGCGGCGCTGAAAGAGCGCGGCCACTTCCAAGCTGTGCGTCACCACGACCAGCATCGTTTGCTCCTGCTGCTCCATGTCGATCAGCAGGCGGGCAATAGCGAGTGCGGTCGAACGGTCGAGATTGCCGGTCGGCTCGTCGGCCAGCA
>DATJTR010000611.1:0-6377 GCA_035503215.1 Pirellulales bacterium | reverse complement strand
ACCTGCTGAGCGCGACGGCGGTCTTGAATGAACCGACGTTCTCGCTGCCGACCGGCTCCTGCCCGGGGCCGATCTCGCTCCCCACCGTGTCGAGCCCAATCGACGGCTCTCAGGCCACGCAAATCTCGGGAATCTCGATCTCGACCGCGAATGCCGGTCTGAGCGAGATCACGATGACGCTTAGCATCGAGCATGGCACGCTCACGTTATCGGAATTCGATGGTGTGACAGTCTCGGGCGAAGGGACTTCCACGCTCGAAGTGACCGGCACCGAAGCGCAAATCGATACCGCATTGAATCCGTACAGCGGACCAGGCTACGCCGTGCCCGCAGGCGAGACGACCCCGCTCAGCGCGGACTCGTCGGACAGCAGCGCGGCCGCATCAGACAGCACAACGTCGGACACGACTGGCACGGGCGGCGTCGTATCGCTTCCGGTCTATTACAATAACGGTCCCGGGCTGAGTTACACGGCCGACAGCGGCTTCACCGGTTCCGACGCACTCACCGTTTCGGCGGTCATCCCGACACCGATTGGGCCCATCAACCCGGTCGGCCCGTTCATCGTGCTGCCCCAGTCCGACCTGAATGCCACGTACACCAGCACACTACTGCTCGACGTGGCGCCGGAGGCACAAGCCCCGGTCGTCACCGCGCCCGGCTATATCACTGTGGGCGACGCTTCCCCCAGCATTGTTTTTTCGAGTGCCGACAGTAACGCGATTTCGATCAGTGATCCTAGCGTGGGAACAAGCGTCGAGGTCACCCTGTCCGCCACGGGCGGCACGCTGGTGCTGGGAGGCACCACAGGCGTAGCGATCACGGGCCAAGGCAACGGCACGAGTTCGATGGTTCTCACGGGCACGGTGGCCAACATCAACGCCGCACTCGATGGGCTGGAGTACGTGGCTGGTCCCTCCACCCCGTTGTCCCAGGGAGATATCCAACAGGTCAATTCCATCGTCATCGTCGCCGACGATCTGGGAAACACCAGCCTGCGCACGCCGCAAACCGATGCGGCAACTGTGAACATTGTTATCCCACCGCTGTTGGTGCCAACCTCGGCAGCCACGCCGGAAAACACGCCGCTGGTTTTCAGCACCACGAACGGCAACGCGATTTTCCTCGGCAACGTCAGCAGCATCGCCAACACGTTTCAAGTGGTGCTATCCGCCAGCGACGGCACGCTCACCTTGAGCGACACCAGCGGGCTGACCTTCACCGCCGGTGCCAACGACACCGGGTCGATGACGATTGCCGGCTCGGCGAGCGATCTTAATAGCGCCTTGGCGGGACTGACGTATACGCCCAACGCTGGTTTCACCGGCACCGACTACGTGAATGTCGATCTCGCCAGCCTGGCGAATTCGTCCGACCCCTGGAACCTCGATTTAGATCACATCGGCGTGCAGGTCGGCCCGGGCGTTTCTCCCCCGGCCACTACTTCGCCGCCGGCGATCACCGCTCCGTCGGTGCAAACGGTCGGTTTATCGACCGCGGTGACGTTTTCGAGCGCGGCCGGCAACGCGATTTCGGTCGCCGATTCCGGGTCCAATGGCGCCGTCGAACAATTGCAGTTGGCGGTCAACAATGGCACGCTCACGCTCAGCGGCATCGCGGGCCTGACGTTCTCGTCGGGCGCCAATGGCAGTTCGAGCATGACGATCGAGGGAACGGTCGCGGCTATCGATACTGCGCTCGATGGACTGGTCTACACTCCCGTCAACCTCTTTGTCGGCGAAGACACGCTCAGCTTGACGTATACGGACGCGACCGCGTCGGCGACGCCCGAAACGGCTACGAGCAACGTTAACCTCTTCGTCGCTTCGCCGAACGAAGGCGCGCCTGTGACCGCCCCCACCGCGATCCAGAATGCCACGCCTGCGACGCCGGTCGTGTTTACGGCAGCCGATGGCAACGCGATTTCGGTTTCCGTGCCCGGCCTGGCGGCAACGGATCCTGTTGAGGTCACGCTCTCGGTCGGCGCCGGCAATCTGGCCCTGAGCACGACCGCGGGACTGACGATCACCGCGGGTGCAAACAACAGTTCGAGCATGACGATCGAGGGAACGGTCGCCGCAGTGAACCAGGCGCTCGACGGGCTGACGTACACGCCCGGCCTCGGCTGCACGATGCTCAGCCAAACGATCTACGCGCCCGACGTCGGCCTCACCGCACTCGACGTATTGGTGAACGTGCCGGGAACCACGACCGTCACGGTGCCGCAAGGCTCGGTGTGGATTCAAGACGGACTGAACACCCCGCCGGCAACGATCACCGTGCCGGCGACGCAAAACACACAGGGATCGACACCGGTCGTCTTTTCGGCGGCGAATCAAAACGCGATCTCGATCAACGACAACGGCGCGGGGGACCAGCCCGTGACAGTCACGCTCGCCGCGACCTGCACGTTTGGCGTGAGCGGCGCGGCCGGTACGCCCAGTGGCACGCTTACGTTGAGCAGCGCAACGGGATTGACCTTTGCGGCCGGCGGCAACGGCACCGCGAGCATGACGTTCAGCGGCACCGTCGCCAACGTCGATCAGGCATTGGGCGGGCTCGTCTACGCGCCCGAGGCCGGCAATGCGTATTGGGACAGCATCAGTGTCAGCGTGACCACTGCGGGAAGCGCCGGCGCGCAAATCGCCCAGAGCACCGTCGGGGTCTCGCCCCAGTTGCCGCCAGTCGAAACGGGCGTGTCGGATCTCTACGGAAGTTTGGGGGCTCCCCCTCAGAGCATGCCGGCGCCGGTCGTCACGCTGCCGACCACGGCCTATTCGATCACCGGCAGCCCGACCACGATTTCCAGCCTGGCGATCAGCGGGGCCGCGCTGGTCGAGGTGACGCTCGGCGTGCAAAATGGCATCCTCGAATCGCCGGGCGCGGGAGGCGTGATCGTATTGGGAAGCGGCACGTCGTCGCTGACGTTGATCGGCACGGCCGCAGACGTTGACTCTGCTGCGCTGACGTATATCGCCGACGCGGGATTCAGCGGCTCCGACGCCTTGACGATTTCGGCAACGTCGTTGTCCGATCTGCCTCCGCCAGGAATCGTTGCTCCCACCGAGGGGACGCCGAATGCATTCGCTCCCTTGGCCCCCGCCACGCCGAGCTGGAATCCAGTCGAGTCGACGACCACCGTCAGCACGCTTGCGCTGAACGTCGCGCCGCCCACGCTCAGCACGCCGACCCAAGAGCAAACGGTCCGGGCGCCCAACGCGCTGGTCTTCTCGGCGGCCAATGGCAACGCGATTTCGATCACCGATCCGAACGTCGGCAGGCAGATGGTCGAGGTCACGCTGGCCGTCGCCAACGGCACGTTGAACTTGAGCAGCACGGCAGGGCTGACGTTCACCGGCGAAACGGAAAACGGCGATGCGACGCTGACATTCAGCGGCGATGTGAGCGACATTTCGGCCGCACTGGCTGGCCTCTCGTACACGCCGACGAGCACGTATAGCGGCAACGATACCCTGAGCGTGACCTATGACGAATTGGACGCGGGAAGCGGACAAACCCTGAACTCCTCGGTGCCGATCAACGTGCTGCCGGCCTACGTTCAACCGACGATCGCGGTTTCGGTTCCCAGCACGCCGCCAGCGGTCGATTGGTGGAACGGGTCCTTGGCCGGAGTCTCGGTGAGCGAAACCGGCGACGGCCCACTTGCCCCGCTCGAGGTGACGCTCAGCGTTTCGAACGGCACCCTGAATGTGGCGCCCTACACGGGCGTGACCGTCACAGGCAACGACACTTCGACCCTCGTGCTGACGGGGGACGCCGCTTCGATCGACACTACGCTTGAGGGCGGGTTTAACATCCTCGCCGTGGACGACCCGGACACGAGTGCCAACGTTTTGGAAATCTCCGGGGGGCTGACTTACGAGGCCAACCTTGGCTACACCGGCACCGACACACTGAGCGTTTCAGCCACTGCACCCGATTACGACGGTTCGCCGACGGCGACCGGGTCGGCGACGTTCGATGTGACGCCCGGCGGCGGGGACGTTCTGCTGCCCTCCGGCGCGAGTCCGACGTTCACGCTTGGCGGTTCGCCGGTGACGATCGATCCGGGGATCGTCGTCGATCCTTCCCAGCCGGACGTTTATGGGGCGGCGGTTTTCGCCACCTACTCCTATGGCATTGCCGATCCTGGCGTCACGCTGGGATTCACGAATCAAAATGGCATCACCGGCACGTTTAGCAATGGAGTTCTGTCGCTGTCCGGCGTGGCCACGGCCGCCGAATATCAGGCAGCCTTGCAGTCGGTCACATTCTCCACGACCGACTCAACCACTTCACCGGTCGCAATCCAGTTCGCCGTGTATGGCAGCTATGGAGCGGCAGGCAACATCCCCACGGTCGACGTGAACGTGGCGGCATCGCCGGCCGCAACTTCGAGCGTCATAACTCCGAGTGTTGCGGCTCCAAGCATATCGACTCCAAGTGTCTCAGCCCCAAGTGTCTCAGCCCCAAGCGTCTCAGCCCCAAGCGTCTCAGCCCCAAGCGTCTCGGCTCCAAGCGTCTCGGCTCCAAGCGTCGGGACTCCGAACGACACGACTCCGAACGACACGACTCAGACCGACACCACTCAGAGCAACACCGTCTCAGCCGACACGGATCCAACCGGCACGGATCCGACCGGCACCACGCAGACGAATATCACGCCCGCGGTCCTAAGTTCATTTGCCGTGATGCAACCGTCCACCGGATCGACCGCAGATGAAATTCAAGCTCTGCATGGTCGTCACGAATCGAATGCCGATAATTCACCCAGCAGCGGCAGCAGCGTCGAACAGCCAGAAACCACTCCGCCCATTCCCGGCAATCCCGCGTTACCGGTGACGCCGTCGGCAATCAGTGCCTTGCACGGCCGCCACCAGAGCGCGGCGAGCGACGCGGCATGGTCCGCCTTCGACGCGGCCGATCTCTACGTCTAAACGCGCGCTGCCCAATCGCAGGCCGTTCGATATACTGCCCTGGCGTCTCTCAACTTGCGGCCACCATCTACCCGCGTCTACCTCGATGAAAGCCAAATCGGCCCCATCCCGAAACGAGAGCGGGCCGCCTGCCACGCGTCTGCCGATGCGCCCGCCGCTGGCCGTCCCGCCGCCAAAACGCCGGCCCTGGCTATTGGCCCTGTCGGCCGGGGCCGTGCTGGGCTGGACGCTGTTTCTGGCCTGGATGGCCTGGCTGAGCTGAGCTGGCCCGCGGGTTTTTGGCCCATCCGATTGCCGTGACCCCAAATCGCCAGGCAAGATGCTCGTTCTAACGAGTATTGTCTTGACATGAATCCCCGGCGCATTATCATCAACGGTTGGCTGTCAAGGGTCCGGGACAGGTGGCAGCCCCTATAAGAATGCCGCCGCGCCGTTGTCGTGGAGTATCCGGCACGGCTACGCCTCCCGCCCCTGCTGCTCGCCTGACCGACTGCCCTCCGACGCGCCCCTCGCTAAAGGATGCTCCGATGCTGCAGGCTTCCCCAGATCCCGTGGTGGTGATCGGTGGCGGACCGGCTGGCTCGACCGCGGCCACGCTCATTGCCCGCGCCGGCCAGCGCGTGCTGCTCTTCGAGCGCGATCATTTTCCGCGGTTTCACATCGGCGAGTCGCTGATTCCCGAGACGTATCACGTGCTGGAGCGTCTGGGGATGCTGTCGAAGATGAAGGGGAGCCACTTCATCAAGAAATATAGCGTTCAGTTCGTCGGGGCGTCAGGCAAACTTTCCGAGCCATTTTATTTCGTCGATCACAAGCCGCACGCCTCGTCGCAAACCTGGCAGGTGTTGCGCAGCGAGTTCGACCACTTGATGCTCCAGAACGCCCGCGATCATGGCGTCGAAGTCACCGAGGGAGTGCGGGTGCTGGAGGTGCTGTTCGAAGGCAGTCGGGCCGTCGGCGTGCGGATCCAAGAACCGGACGGCAGCGAGCGGACGGTGCGGGCGTCGGTCGTCGTCGATGCCAGCGGGCAAAGCTCGATGATCATGAGCCGGCTCGGCCTGCGGGAATGGGACCCGGTGCTCAAGAAGGCGGCCCTGTGGACCTATTGGAAAGGGGCCTATCGCGACCTGGGGCAAGACGAAGGAGCCACGATCGTTCTGCAAATCCAGGGCAAGCAAGGCTGGTTCTGGTACATTCCGCTGCACGACGACATTCTCAGCGTGGGTGTGGTGGCCAGTCACGAATACCTGTTCAAGAATCGGGCCGACAAAGATCACGAAGCGATCTACTTCGAAGAGGTCGAGCGCTGCCCGGCGGTCAAAGAGCGGATTCAGCACGCCGAGCGCGTGGCCCCGTTTCGGGCGGCCAAGGAATATTCCTATCGGTCGCGGCAGGCGGCAGGCGATGGCTGGGTGCTGGTCGGCGATGCGTTTGGGTTCC
>DATJTR010000610.1:0-5625 GCA_035503215.1 Pirellulales bacterium | reverse complement strand
CAACCGCGAGCGGCACATTGCGTTCGCCGAACACCGTGGCCACGGCGTTCATACGCTGGCTGGCCGTTTCCCCTTCCACGCGGTCGGCGTAAAAGCCGGCCATTCGTTTGGCAAGCCGGGCGATCAAGCCGCGGCGGATCGAGGGATCGGAAATCGACCGCACTTCTTGCCACAGCACCATCGCCAAGTCGACGAAATTGCTGCCCGACTGACGCTGCCCTTTCTCGGTCAGCACGTAGCGATGGCTGGGCCGCCCACGCCCGCTGCGCAGAGCGTGGCGTGCCACGATTCCCTGCTCCATCAAGCGAGTCAATCGCTGCCGCACCGCAGTCGGCGTAACAAGCGTCGCGTCGGCCAGTTCCGTCACGCACATCGAGCCCGCCTGGCGCAGCAGGCCAACGATGTCGTTGTCAGAAGTTTGGCTGGTCCCGCTCATGTCCAAATCCGGCTTTTCAACGCCAAGAGGGCGCTAATGAATTGCCACGCCCACGCACTCTAACCGAATCATAAAGGGAATCCGATTTTTAGCAACTCATTATGTTAAAAATCCGGTCCAGGGCCTGCCTGCGTAGCACAATCGAGCCCCGGGCTGGTCGCGGGCTCCATTTGGACAGTCGTGCAGCGAGAAGCCATGCCGCTTTGCTGCCGGCAATCCAGCTTCTACAATCAGTTGGCCCGTTTGATCTTAAGGCGGATTTGACCGAACGGATTGAATCGAATCCGGTCACGTAAGTTCTCGTTTCCAGCAGATTTCCTCGGTAATGGCGCCAGAAAACCAACCATCGCGATTTACGTTTGGCCGAGGTCCGCTCGTCGCTTGGGTTGCCGTTGCCGGGCTCGTCCTGGTTTCCATCCTGCTGGGCGGCGCGGGCGTACGCCCCGGCAATCCGCACCTGGTCAAAATTGTCTCCAGCCTTCCCCGCACCGGCAGCGCCAAGGCCCAAACCGATACGATCGTCAACGGCATCAGCATCGCCATCGAAGAGGCCAAAGGTAAATGCGGCGATTTCGACGTCGTGTTTGCCGATTGGGACGACGCCACGGCGGCTGCCGGCCAATGGACGGCCGAAGCCGAAACGGCCAACGCTCGCCGGGCCGCCCGCGACCCCGACGTGATGGCTTACATCGGCACCTACAACTCGGGAGCGGCCAAGATGTCGATGCCGATCCTCAATCGGGCCGAACTGTTGATGATCAGCCCGGCCAATACCTGGCCCGGTCTGACCAAGCCCGGCAAGGGAGATCCCGGCGAGCCCGAAATCTATCGCCCCACCGGCAAGTTGAATTACGTCCGAGTCGTGCCGGCCGACGACCTGCAAGGCCCGCTGAGCGCCAAATGGGCCCATGAGTTGGGCGTACGGCGGGTGTTCATCCTCGACGACAACCAGGTCTACGGCAAGGGAATTGCCACGCTCTTCATTGCCGCCTGCCACGACCTGGGCATTACCGTGTTGGGCCAGGAGAGCATCGACGACAAGGCCCAGGAGTTCAAGGCCCTGATGACGTCGATCAAGGCCACCGATCCCGACCTGATCTATTTCGGCGGAACGACGCAAACCAAAGGAGGTCAAATTGCCAAGGATATGGTCGCCGCCGGCCTCACGTGTAAACTCATGGTGCCCGACGCCTGCTACGAGGACGCTTTCATCGAGGCGGCCGGCGCGGCCAACGTCAACGACCGCTGCTACGTCACCTTCGGCGGATTGCCGACCGACGAGCTACGCGGGCCGGGACACGAGTTTGTCGAGCGGTATCAGGCGCGCTTCGGCCGCCCCCCGGAGGGTTATGCGATCTACGGATACGAAGCCGGCAAAGTCGCCCTGGCGGCCATCGAGCGGGCCGGCAAGAAAGACCGCGCGGCGATCATCGCCGCCTGCCTGGCAATTCGCGATTTCGACCAAGGAGCCCTCGGCCGCTGGTCGTTCGACGCCAATGGCGACACGACCGTCAAGACGATCAGCGGCAACCTGGTCCATGACGGCCGCTTCCAATTCGTCAAAGTCCTCGGCGATTGATCCCCCCTCGCTGCCGGGATGCGTTTCGATGAGCCCGCGAAACGTTCGCCGGGCTGGCACGCGCGGGAGGATCTAGCGCGTGGCCGCATCCTTGCTCTTGGCCGCCAGCGAGTCGGGCTCCACGGGGGCGCTGCTCCTGCAGTATTGCCTCGACGGGCTGACCAGCGGGTCGCTCTTTGCCCTCTTGGCCCTCGGCTACACGATGGTCTACGGCATCATCGAGCTGATCAACTTCGCCCACGGCGACGTCTTCATGCTCGGCTCGTTCCTGGCCTATACGCTCGTTGCGCGGCTAGGGCTGGACCGCCTCGACCCGGCCGGCCGCTGGGGAGCGATTGCGCTGCTTTTGGTGGTGGTGCCGGTGTTTTGCGCGACTCTGAATCTGTCGATCGACCGCCTGGTCTATAAGCCGCTGCGCAAGGCGCCGAAGCTGGCCCAGTTGGTTTCGGCAATCGGCGCCTCGTTCGTGTTGATGAATATCGGCTTGCTGTGGGGCGGCCCGGCCGATCGCAATTTCCCCGCCTTGCTGCCGCAGCAGAATCTACTCGGCCCCGACGCGGCCGTTCGTCTCACGACCCAGGATTTGATGGTCATCCTGGTCACGCTGCCGGTGATGATCGTATTGGCCATCGTGGTCAAGTACACGCAGCTTGGCCGGGCCATGCGGGCCACGGCTCAGGATCCCACCGCAGCGCGGCTGATGGGCATTCACGTCGACCGCGTGATCGGCGCCACCTTCGTCATCGGTGGAGCGATGGCCGGCGCGGCCAGCGTCATCTATTCGCTCTACATTCACACCATCAGTTTTCAGATGGGCTTTCAAAACGGCTTGTACGCCTTCACGGCGGCCGTGTTGGGCGGCATCGGAAACATTCCCGGTGCCGTCCTCGGCGGGCTGGTCATCGGCCTGGTCCGCTCCCTTTCCAGCGGCTATGTCGGCGAACGTTGGACCAGTGCCCTGGTCTTCGTCATCCTGATCGCCATCCTGGTCTTCCGCCCGTCGGGCCTGTTGGGGAGCCGTACGCGGGAAAAAGTATGAACGGCCACCGCCTGCTCGCTCGCTGCGACAATCTTTGGGCCCCCTGCCTGGTGCTTGCGCTCGTCTATCCTTTTTTGACCCCGCTGGAAAACCTGCTATTCCGCTACACCGAAATGTCGTTCGGCGCGCAGCTCACTTACATCTTCATCTACGCGATTCTGGCACTCGGCCTGAACGTGGTCGTCGGCTACACCGGCCTGTTGCACTTGGGCATTGCGGCCTTTTTCGGCATTGGCGCCTACATTACCGGCATCCTGCGCGTGGCGGCTTATCCCTTTCAGCTCGACTTTCTTTCGACCCTGTTCCTCTCGGCCCTGGGCGCGGCGCTGGCTGGCGTGTGTCTTGGCGCCCCCACGCTACGGCTGCGGGGAGATTATCTGGCCATCGTCACCTTGGGCTTCGGCGAAGTCACGCGGTTCACCCTCCGCAATCTCGAAGCGATCACGGCCGGCACGCGAGGCTTGAACCCGATTCCGCCTCCCGGTATCCCATCTCCCTTGGCCCGGCTGTTGCCCACGCTCGGCATCGCTCCCGATTTCGCCCTCGACTACCGCCTGTTCTATTACCTCTGTCTTGGCGTGCTGCTGCTGGTGATCTGGTTGCTCGGCAACCTGGAACGGTCGCGCTGGGGTCGGGCGTGCGTCGCCGTGCGCGAAGACGAACTTGCCGCGGCCTGCATGGGCCTACGGATCATGAAGGTCAAGCTGTCGGCCTTTGCCCTGTCGGCCGCCTTGGCCGGGTTGGCGGGTTCCTTGTATGCCACCACGCTCGGCAGCACCGCCGGTCCCGACGCTTTCGATTTCGCGCGCTCGATCACGATCCTCGCGGCCATCATTCTGGGAGGCCTCGGCAGCTTGCGTGGCACACTGCTCGGCGTGTTTTTGCTCGTCGGCTTCGACAACGTGCTGACGCCGCTGGTCGATGGGCTGTTGCAGCGGTGGACCGCGGGCGCGACGGGGTCGGCGAACTTCTGGCTCACGTTCAGCAATTGGAAGCTGATGGTGTTTGGCTTGGCGCTCATTCTGATGACCCGTTTTCGGCCCGAGGGCCTTTTGCCTTCATGCCGGATCCAGCACGAACTGCACGACGAAGGGGCGATCGTCGAGGGAGCCGCCTGAGCCAATGCCACTACTCACGCTCAAAAAGCTGACCGTCCGCTTTGGCGGCCTCACGGCCGTCAACTCCCTCGACTGCGAAGTCGACGAGCACAAGATCGTTTCGATCATTGGTCCGAACGGTGCCGGAAAAACGACCGCCTTCAACGCCATTACCGGCATTTATCAGCCGACCACCGGTTCGATCGAATTCGCGGGCCGCGAATTGACCCGCTCGCTCGGCCCGCAGATCGTCGTCGCGGCGCTGCTCATCGGCCTCGCGACGGCTGTGGCCGCCGCCTTGACCACCGTGAACGTCGATCGTCTTTGGCAAGCCGCGATCAAACAGAACTATGCCGGGCCGGGTAACCCGTTTTCCTATGCCGATGCTGGACGCAGCGGGCTCGATTATCTCACGGGCCGATTGCGAGTCGCCCTTGCCGCTGGCGATCGTTGGGCAGTCGTCACGGCCGACGGCCGGCGAACGCTGGGCTATGCCGCCGACCGGGCCGCGGCCGACGAGTTGCTCGAACGCTTGACGAGCCTTACGCGGCATCTCGTCGCCGATCCGGAACTCGTCGATTTGGTCGCCAGCGACCGGCCGCTCGAACCTCAGGGCGATGTCGCCGTCCGCCACGAAGCCGACGGCCGCGTTGCGGTCGTCGAAGGGCACGACGGGGAGACACAGCTTGCCGAGTACGAGTCTCCCGCGGCTGCCCAGGTCGCATTGCAATCGCTCGTCGAGATTGCCCGCGAAGGAACGACGCGGCAGCGACGATTTTGGTTGGCGCTCATCGCGGGCTTTGCGGTCGGTGTGGCCGGCACGCTGGCGGTGTGGAACCGCTCAAGGCGCAGCCCGGACTTTATTTCACGCTCCGGGATTGGCCGCACGTTCCAAAACATCCGCCTGTTTCAGGAAATGACCGTGCTGGAAAATGTGCTCACCGGCATGGACCGGCGTTTTCGGGCTGGCATCTTCCGCATGGCGCTGGGCACGCCCAAAGCACGCCGCGAAGAGGCCGCGGCTCGCGAGAAAGCGGCCGAATGGCTGCGGCTGGTCGGCCTCGAAGACCAGGCGAACCAGCTGGCCCGCCAGCTTTCCTACGGCGCGCAGCGCCGGCTGGAAATCGCCCGAGCCTTGGCCACCGAGCCCCGCCTGCTACTGCTCGACGAACCGGCCGCCGGCATGAATCCGGCCGAGTCGGTCGAACTGGCCGGCCTGGTCGATCAGATTCGTCATCGCGGCCTCTCGGTGCTGTTGATCGAACATCACATGCGAGTCGTGATGGGCATTTCCGACCGCATTGCAGTTCTCGATTACGGCTCCAAAATCGCCGACGGCACGCCGGCCGAAGTCCGCGCCAATCCGGCGGTCATCAAAGCCTATCTCGGCGACGAGGAGGTGACCTGATGCCCTCCTTGTTGGAAGTCGAGAACCTGCGTGCCGGTTACGGCCTGATCGAAGCCGTCAAAGGGG
>DATJTR010000609.1:0-6091 GCA_035503215.1 Pirellulales bacterium | reverse complement strand
CCAAGGTGTGGGTGATCGGTTCGCCTTCGGCCATGATCACCGCTCGGCAGATCACGGTCTTATGCCGTCCTGGGGGCGATTTGTCGGTCGTCTTCACTTGAAACACGAGCTGCTTGTCGTCCTGGGTGATTTCGCGCGGGTCGGCGGTCACCTCGTTGGGCACGCCCAAGAGCTCGATTTTGGCCGCGCCGGCGAAATCCTTTTTCTTCTCGACGTTGATCACCAGCTCCGTCGATTGCCCCTGCTCGACCGCCGCCGACTGGAACGCAAAAGCCAAGAACGGTTCGGCCACTTCCAACTCGGCCAATTGCGACGAGACGAGAACCGGCCCGTCGCCGACCGTCGCCTCGCCCAAGATTGCAATTTTGGATTTGGTGATCTCGGCGTCCCCCACGGCGGTCAGCGGAATCAACGCCTCGGTTTGTCCTTCGGGGATCACGATCGAACCGGACGAACCGACGCCTGGCGGGTTGTAGAGCATCCGCACGGCGATCGGCGCGTTGAAGCCTTCTTGCCGGGTGGCCACCACTTTGAGATTCATCGAGCCGGCCCGTACCAGGGGAACCTTGGGCTGCACGACTTCGATCTTGAACGGCACCGCCTGAGTGATGGCGACGGGCATGAGCCGCGTGGTCCAGCCCCAAACTTCGATGTTGTTCTGACCCCGTACCAGTCCACTTCGCTGGCGGAAGCCGCCACTGAAGCCGCGTTCGGGATGCGTCCAGATGCCCGTCAAGTCGACCATTCCGGAAGCCAGAGGCGTTGCTTCCGCGGCAGAGAGGAGCACGGGAATTTCGTTGCGGTTCTGCGCGATCGGCAGCGCTTCGATACTCACTCCCGCGGGCAAATCCTTGAAGTCGAGTTTCACTTCGCCGCTGAATTCCACCCGCTGCGTCGAGACCATCGCCGCCACGCGGTTGCCCTGGGGCACGGCCAGCGTGTTGTCGACGAATTGCGAGCGATCGGGCAGACCGACGGTAAGGCTGAGTTGGATCGGCGTGACTTCGATGCGATAGGTATAGTCGACGCCGCCGCCTCCTAGGTGGTCCGAAATCGACACCATGTATTCGGCGTCGTCGGTCAGCGTGGCCCGGAAGAAACTGTCGGGGCCGCCGCTGTCGTCGTTGCCGCTGAACGCCGAGCCGTCAGCCCGATGCAAGCTGATTTGTGAATCGAGGGGTGAGCCAAGCGAGCGGGCGAAGACGCGCACGTCGACCACTTGTCCGCGTTTGCCGGTGAACTTGAAAAAATCGACGTCGCCGGGCTTGGAGATCACGCCATTGAGTGCCATCGGCACGGTAAAGGGAGTGCCGGCGGCGGCCGCGTCGTTCGGTTCGACTTCGATCACGTTCCCCAGATCGGCCAGGCGGAAAGGATTCGGCCCGGGGGCAAAACCGTGCTCATCATGGGCCTGCAGACCGAACTCAGGCCGCACGGTCGGCGGCAACGTGACCGTTTCCACGCGCTCTCCCGTCACGTCGCCCAGCCAATGCACTTCGAGCGTTTCGCCCGGCCGGCCGCCCAGCGGCAGCACAGCGGTCGGCCGAGGGAAACGGCCAACGTGCAAGCGATAGACGCTGTTGCCGTTGCCGCCGTAGGCACTGTCGCGCACCTGCACCACATAGGTGCCGTCTGCGGGAGCAATGATCGAAACGAGCGCATCCTGTTTCAACAGTGCCGTGTCGTCGTTGCGGGCCAGCTCGAAGCGTCCCATGTCGAGGATGGCGACGTATGGATCGAAGAATGAATAGCCCAGCCGCAGGGCTTCGATTTCGGCGGTGATGCGTTCCCCCTTCTTGGCTTCGACCAGGAAATAGTCGACGTCTTCGTTCTGCACCACGCCGTTTACCGTGGTGTCGAGCGCGATCTTCTGGGGCTGCGCGAAATCGGTGTTGGGCTCGGTTTCGTTCACCTCGGCCAAAGCACCGACGCTGAACAGCCGCAGATTGCTGATGCCGCTAGCCGTGCGCAGCCGCACGGCGTGCAAGCCTAAACGGCAATCGGGAGCGATCGCCAGCTTGGCTTTGGCCGCGGTTGGGCCGCTCGCCTCGATACTTTTGACGCTGAGGCCCGGCTCGAAGAACAAGAGCTCGGTCGCGTCGGCAATTCGTTCGCCGGCTAGCTCGATGTCCAGCTCGGTGCCGCGCTGGCCCCCTGCGGGCGTCAACCGCGAGAACTGCGGATTGGCCGCCCAAGCCGGCACGCCGGCCAGGACTAAGGCGACAAAACATCCGGCCGTCACACGCAGACGCGCGAGCGTACGACTCGGCGAACCGTGGGAAGAGCGATTCGGCATCAGGCGAGGCTTTCGGTCGGTGGGAGGCAAGCGGGGGCGGGGAGCGCGAAAGGACACGCCCCCCGCGCGAAAACGCAGTCTGCTCGGTTTTGGCTCATTAAGCCAACAGCTCGGTGCGCACCTTGCCGCCATCGACAATTTCGATCGGCCGGTTGCCCGGAGCCATCAATTCCTTGTCGGCGACAATGCCCAACTGGTGGTAAACGGTCGTGGCCAGATCAGCAGGGCCGACTTCGTCGTGATCGGGTTCCGAGGCGACCGCGTTCGACGCCCCGTAAATCAACCCCTCCTTCAGGCCGCCGCCGGCCAGCACGATGCTGAACACCTTGGGCCAGTGGTCGCGGCCGGCGTCTTTGTTGATCTTGGGCGTGCGGCCAAATTCGCTGGAAACCATCACCAGCGTCTCTTTGAGCATGCCGCTCCGGTCCAAATCGCGAATCAATGTGGCAAAGGCCTGATCGAACGGGGGCATCGAGTTTCGCATCCCCGGCGTGATCTGCGTGTGCATGTCCCAACTGCCGAACGTGACCGACACGAACCGCACTCCGGCCCCGACCAGCCGCCGAGCCAACAGCATTCGCTGTCCCGCCGGGTTGCGGCCATATTCGTCGCGCACGGCCGCCGATTCGGCGTCGATGTTGAACGCCTCCCGGGCGTCGGCCGAACTGATCAAGCTGTACGCCCGCTCGTAGAACGTGTCCATGGCCGACAGCGCATCGGCCTTTTCGGCCTCGGCAAAATGGTGGTTCACCGCGTCCAGAGCCGAACGGCGGCGGGCAAATCGCGCGTCGTCGATTCCCGCCGGCAGGCTCAAATCGCGCACCTTGAAACCGCCATTGGCCGGGTCGGCCCCCAGGCTAAACGGCCCGTACGACGAACTCAGATAGCCCGTGCTGGCGTATTCGTTCGGCTGGTTCGGCACGCAAACGTAGGGGGGCAGGTTATTCCGCGGGCCATACTCGTGGCTCACCACGCTGCCCATGCTGGGGAACACCAGCGCGGGACTGGGCCGATAGCCGGTGAACATGTTGTGAGTTCCCCGCTCGTGGGCCGCCTCGCCGTGCGACATCGAACGAATGACCGTAATCTTGTCGGCGATCTGCGCCGTTTGCGGCAACGTCGACGAAAACACTTCACCCGGCACTTTCGTCGCCACCGTTCCCAGTTCGCCCCGGTATTCGATCGGCGCGTAGGGTTTTGGATCGAACGATTCCTGATGAGCCATGCCGCCCGGCAGGAAGATATGAATTACGCTCTTCGCCTTGGCTTCGATGAAGTCGTAATTCTTCTGTGCTCCCTGCGCCTCTTGCAGCCGGAAATAATCCCCCAGCGTCAGGCCGACGCCAGTCAGGGCACCAACGGTCAAGAATCCGCGACGACTCGGTTTAGGCGGGCGAAGATCCATGTCAGAACTCCGTGAAGTCCTTGGCTTGGCCGACGTCGTCGGCTGTCCGGGGATGAAAGAACCGGTGGGATCAAAACGCGGGTAGCAATTTCAAAGCAGGCAGTAAGCAGCGATATCTTCTTCTGGCCGGTTGGAACGTTGGGGCGCCGCCTGTGGCGGCGTGCGGGCTAATCAAATCAAAAGCGGCGGTGGTTCTAGGCGAGAGCGGCACTTCCGTTTAAAGGCATTGCCGCTTCAACTACTGCGCGGGTGCGGATTCTGGGGCCATGTTAGCAGGACCGCCAGCGACGGTCAATTTTTTGGCAAGATTGGTAGTGGGTCTGTCTAATCCGAGATTTCCCGGAATAGATTTGCTGGACGCTGGCGGAAGGGGGTGCGTCACAGGAGCGGCGGGGGAAGGTAAAGGCCGGTTATAGGGGTTGGTCCATCGCGGTTCCTATTTGATCTGGCCGCGCGCTATCAACGTCCTTCGCGTGGTGATGCGCTTGACCGGAATGATCATCATACTCGGCGGCCACGACGGTGGTGGCACCCTCCGGATCATTTCCTCGGCCTCTGCGATAGCAGCCGGTTCATCGTCGAAAAAACGCGACCAGCCCGAAAGACCACCCTCCTCAACGACCAGGAAACCGTCTTGGTGGATCGGTTCGCCATCCGGATCACTAGCCATATAGCTATCCTCCGCTGAATTGAGAATTGACAGGAAAAAGCCGCGATCAATAATTAGAGCATGCCTAAACGCTCAAGCAAGCCACCGAAGCAAAAAGACACCCAGCAGCTCGCCCGGTCGGTGCTCGACCAGATTGCGCCGGATGCCGAGCCACCCAAGCCGACAGCCGAGAAGGAAAAGAACCCGGCAGCCGTCGCTCTAGGGCGGCTGGGTGGGCTGAAGGGCGGCAACGCCCGAGCGGCGAAGCTCTCATCCGCGAAGCGCAAGGCGATCGCAAAAAAGGCAGCGGCTAAGCGCTGGGGCCATTCCGACTAGTTAGTCGCCATCGCGCTGGGTATCAGGCGCATCATCCGGCCAGACGGTTGGCTGTTCGGCATCCCTCAAGTCTTTATTGAGGTTGAAATCAAACAGCGGCAATTCTGCACCGTATCGATTGTTGTCGTTGTACGACTCTCGCTTCATCTTGATCTTTCGGGCGTAAGCGACAAGAGATCGACGCTGCTGGGCCAATGCCGTCAATGCCTTACGCGGTTTCGCTTTGAGAAAGTCGAACCACCGGGACTGGTGCTTATCGCCCTTGATTCGTATTGCGGCGCGCCTAGGAATTGTCCTCCCCTGATCGTCGGTCACTTCTTCGTCTTTCAGCGCCTTCACCAGATCGCGCCTGGTTTGGCGGAAGAAGTTGGCCTTCTCTCGTTCGATGCGCTTGCTGTTGATCGCCCACGCCGTGAGATCGTCAGGGTCAATGTCCTCGCCTTCCGCAATGTTATGCTCTTTTACGAAATCATCGATAATGCGGAGGAACTGCTGTCGCTTAGTCGCTTTGCTGCGCATTGCTTCGGTCCTTTAGGCTGCATCCGATCCAATGGTTTGCCCCCAGCCGTCGGTGATGGCCGTCTCAGTCACGATATCGCGTATTTTGACCAGCAATTCGCGTTGTGATCCCCATCCAATCTCACCGCGATTCTGGAGTTGCCCAACGATAATCCCCGGATGCATTTTTATGCTATGCGCAAACTGAATGATCTTTTTTTGCGTGTAGAGCGGCCCGTTGCGGCGAATAAACGACTCCATTTCTTCTGTCGGGACCAATGCATCGGCAGCGCACTCGTCCGCGCGTTTCTCAATATCCTCTTTCAACAGAGTTGGCATTCGCTCGTCGATGCCGAGGTCTAGGTCAATCGAAATTGGGTCGCGGTGAACTACATGCATGAACTCATGCATCACCGTAAACCAGAAATAGTCGTGCCGATCGTATCGCAACGACACCGCGATAGCCGGGCCGTCGTCTACCCAAAAAGCCGCCCCGTCAATTCTAGAGCCCGCCAGGGGTTCAACGACTACGAATCGAATTCCGAAGTGAGAAAACACTTCAGCCGCATGTACTGCTTCATTTCGATAAGCGGCGAGTTTTCGCAGCCGCGCCCTCAGCGCGCCCAATTTACTTTCATCATAGGCATGCTCAACCGGCAGATCCTTGACGAGTTGACGGGCACGAAAGCCCCAAGCGCGCTGTGCAGTGTTTAGTGACGATAGGGGCGCTGTCTTGCGCGTAGCGAGCGGGAAGCCTATTGGTTGGTCGAGAGACTCAATTTCAAAAAAGGCCATCAAGTGAGCTGGCAATTCTTCCAGCTTCGCCGCGCCCGGCAGCCAGCCGCGTTTTTGCATTTCCTTGATTGGGGCCAGTTCAAATAAGCGCGCTCGTTCCATGATTGCAGCA
>DATJTR010000608.1:0-2224 GCA_035503215.1 Pirellulales bacterium | reverse complement strand
CCGACGACGAACTCGTTGTACGCCGTCTGCCGGCTGGCCTGGTGGACGCCGTGATAGGTGCTTTCGATCTTCTCCACGCTCATCAGATTGGCCGCGATCGACATGGCCATGTCGACCGGAATGGCAAAGCCGATGCCCTGGGCCCCGGCCCGCACGGCCACGTTGATGCCGATCATTTCGCCGTCGATGTTGAGCAGCGGACCGCCCGAGTTGCCGGGATTGATGCTGGCGTCGGTCTGGATCAGGTCTTGATATTGCTGGGCGTCGCTGACGTGCACCGTGCGGTGCAAGGCGCTGACGATGCCGCGGGTGACGGTGTGTTCGTAGCCATAGGCGTTGCCCACGGCGATCACCGGCTCGCCGGTCATCAAGTCGCTGGAGGTGCCGACCGTGATCACCGGCAGTTCTTCCCTGGCCGAGATTTTGATGATCGCCAGGTCGGTGGGGGGATCGTGCGAGACGGTGGAAGCGACGTACGATTTTCCCGAGGCCAGGGTGACTTGGATCTTTTTCACCCCTTCGACCACGTGGTAATTGGTGATGATGTAACCGCGACCGTCGATGATCACGCCCGTGCCCATGCCGTTGACGTGCTGGGGCGTTTCGCCACGGCGGGCGCCGTCGTCACCGGAGACGACGGTCTTCTGGCCGTGGATGTTAACGATCGATCCGCGGGCCTGTTCGACGGCGCGCACTTCGGCGGTGCGGCGCAGCTCGGTGGCGGCAGCGGGGCGCAAGGCGGGGGAGGCCGCGACCGCGAGGGCCAGGGACAGGCCCCAGCACAGGGGTGCAGCCAGCGGGTGTGGTCTGAATTGCATCATGAGAAAAGCGGGTCGCGCGGTTGGGTCGAATGTCTGCGCTAGGGATGTGAGTGCGTGGCGGAACTGGCGTTTGCGGGTGCGCCAATTCCTCCTGCACCAAAGCTAAGATCGGTCAATCGTTAAGATCGCTAGAGCAAGAAGAGTTAGCGCCGTTACAGCCAACCTAAATTCTCACTGGCACTCCCCCGGTGTTGGGGAAGCGAGGCGAGAATTGCGGCGCAGGTGCCGCCGAGCACGCACGGTATGTTTCGCGCACTACTCACCCGATGCCACCCACGCTGTTGCGTGGGTACCCGCGAGGGAAGCAAGGAGTTGGGCCACGATCGGCGTGCTGGTACGCGCATTCCCTCGCTTGCGCGTCGGGTTAGTGAAGCGACGCGGCGCTCGCGCGCAGCTCCGGCAGAGCGCCGGAAGGCGCTGGCGTCGAGCCGGCCGTCAGTCGGCCGTGCGGAGAATGAGCTTGCTGCCTGGCATTTCGCCCGACACCGGTTGCACGTGGCCACGCCGGCGAGCGCTGTTGGGCGAACTTCTGGGCGTCGGCAGTTCTTCGGGATCTTGCGGCTCGCCGAGCTGGGGCCCGTCGTCCGGCAGCGGAGCGTTCACCGGCGTCACTTGCGGCCCGGTCCCCGGCCCGAAGACCGGTTTGGTTGGCACCGGATGGAAACGCGGATGGCCGAGCGCTGGACCGGTCGGGCCGCCGGCCGCCACGCGCTGATCGCCACGTTTGCCCCGCCCGCAGTTCCTGCCGCGCACTCCGTCGGCGCCAGCGAGGTGGTCCGCCCCGCCCGCAGCCGGACAGCCTGGGCGATGCGCGTAGCCTCCCGCTCGACAGCGGCCGGCTCCGCCCGGACAGGTACAGGCGCCGGCGGGGCAGGTGCATCGGCCGCCGGGACAGGTACACGCGCCCGGTGGACAATCACAAGCACCGGCGGGACAGCCGCACTCGGAGGCGCAAGCTTCATCGTCACAAGGGCAGGCGGCCTGCGGTGGACGGACGAAGCCTAAGCTCCAAGTCCCCTGCAAGACATAGCCTTGATGGCAACAGCCCACGACGCAAGCGGCCAAAGCGGTGGCCAAAAGCGTCGGCCAAACGGCCGTCGAGCGTCGCATGCAATTCCCCCCCGGGCAGCATCCGCATCGATTTTGCGTCGAAGATGTGAGCGGCCGGCATGCGTAGGGCACGCGGCGCTATCCTGTTTGTTCGGCGCGCCGGCGGCCGCGAGAACAGGAATAATCGTCAGAGTCGGGGGAGGCTTGAGGCGCGAGGGCGCAGGCAACACGCTTATGCTGGGCGTGCCACCCGGGCGTGGTGCGTTCAGCTTTTCTCGAGCGTCAGCTCTGTTTGTCGCGGCGGACGGCCAGCAGCAGGAATTGCAGCACGAGGAACAGTGCCAGCACTGCCA
>DATJTR010000607.1:0-5862 GCA_035503215.1 Pirellulales bacterium | reverse complement strand
AGAATGCCTGTGGAGCAACAAGCACTGCGGCGTAAACGCGAGAAACACAGGACCGAAATGCGCGATTTTCAACAATTGCAGTGGGATGCCACGCTGGAGGATGACTGCCGACAGCTCGTGCGGCTGGCGACGCGCGAAGATCTGGATCGCTGGCACGATTGGACGAGCATGGCGCTGGTGCCGGTCGATGCCCGCAGCAGCGCCGCGATCGTGGCCCGGCAGGCGGGGTGGATTTGTGGATTGCGGGCCGCGCAGCTCGCGCTCACCACGATGGATTACCAGGCCACATGGCAGGGCAACGTGGAGGACGGAGCGGCGGTCGAAGGGGGGACGGTCTTGGCCACGATCGAAGGAGCTGCGCGAACGCTGCTGGTGGCCGAGCGGACGATCCTCAATTTCGTCGGCCGCCTGTCGGGCGTATCGACGATCGCCGCGGCCTACGTCGCCGCGGTCGCCGGCACGCGGGCGCGGATTTATGACACGCGGAAAACGACCCCTGGCTGGCGGCGATTGGAGAAATATGCCGTGCGCTGCGGCGGCGGACACAATCACCGTACTGGGCTGTTCGACGCGATCTTGATCAAAGACAACCACCTGGCCTTGGGCCGGCAGGCCGGCGGCGGCCAGTTCACGCCGGCCGAAGCCGTGCGGCGGGCACGCGATTTTTGCGCCGAGGGAAAGGGGGGCGAACCGCGCAGCGATTTGATCGTGGAGATCGAAGTCGACTCGCTGGCCCAACTCGACGAAGTCTTGCCGGCCCGACCCGACATCGTGCTGCTCGACAATATGTCGCTCGACGCTTTGGCGCACGCCGTTCGTCGCCGCGACGCGCTGGGTGTGCCGGTGGAATTGGAAGCCTCGGGCGGGGTGAATCTGACGACCGTGCGCGGGATCGCGGAAACGGGAGTCGATCGGATCAGCGTGGGAGCGCTGACGCATTCGGCGATTGCGCTCGATGTGGGGCTCGATTGGCTGAGCTGAGGCACTAATCGCGGCCGGGAACCGAGTCATCGCACGGTAACGGGGCAGCCTCACCACACGTTGGCGGTGGCCGCGCCGCTACGATCGCTAAAACCGGCCTGCGCTTTTCGCGGGAGGTTTGACAGCCGCTCGCCGTATCCTACGTTTCCTTGTGTCATCAGCGGTCGATGGACTGGCTGATCACAAGATTAGACCGCACCGACTGCGAAGCGCCGCCCAGGCACGCGACAGGCAACGCGCCCTGGTTCTGTGGACAAACGCTCCGGTCTTGTGCGGGCCTGCTCGAAACATTGCAGGCGCGGCAGGGACAGCTTGGAGCTATGAGGGGACCCTGCCGCGCCCTTTTTATTGATGTTTCGTGGCCACTGGCGGGGGCCGCGAAAACGTGTCGGGGCGATCTGTGTCCGCCGACCGCAGGAGCGGTGCCGGCGTCTCCCTTCGCGCCGTGGAGTTGCGATGCGCCGGAGTTGCGACGAACTGAGAACGGATGACTCAAGCGCGAGCAGGCTGTATTCAACAGCCTGCGCCGTCGCATGGATGCGATGCCAGAATAACGACCGCGGTCGTTATTCTGCGAGCCGCACGGAGCTCTGCTCCGTGCCTGGCGAGATTGAAAAATGCCACGACGGCATTTTTCAATGTGCAATCACCGAGCACAGCGGCGGTTGGTCCTTCGCCGCTTGCTGCGCTCTGGCCTTGCCGCTCGGGTCGGCGCCGGCCAGCCCGAATTGGGCGGTGGCTGCCACACTGGCCCTGCTGGGCGGGTTCGCCGCCGGATTGTGGTGGCGAAATCGGCTCCGGGCCGAGAACCGGCGTCTCACGGCGGCTGCCGAGGAAGCCGCCGCTCTGATGGGCATTGTCGCCCAGCCGGCCCTGGCACTCGACCGCCGGCGGCGCATTACGCTGGCCAATCCCGCGGCCCAGCGCTTGCTCGACGCCCGGCTTTATTCCGCGGGGGAGCGGCAACTGGCCCAACTGCTTCCTTGTCCGGCGCTGGAAGATTGGCTGGAGCGGATTGCTCGTTCGCGGGCCACCACGACCGACCTGTTGGAAATCGAGATCGCCGGCCGCGGTGGCGAGCGGCGCTGGTATCGCGTGGCGGCGCAGGCCTGGACCGCCGGCTCGGCAACAGGCAATGTCGCGAGCACGCCGGCCGACGTACGCGGATTGGTCGTGCTGTTCGAGGACGTGAGCTGGCAGAAGACGGCTCAAAGGCGCAACGCCGAACTGGTCTCGGGCGTGAGCCACGAAATGAAGACGCCGCTGGCCGGCATCAAGGCCTACGTCGAGCTGTTGGCCGACGGCGACGCCGAAGATGGCGCCACGCAGGACGAGTTTTTGGGAATCATCAACAGCCAGGCCGATCGACTGTTGCAGTTGGTCGAGAACCTGGTGCAAATGGCGGAGGTCGAAACCGCGACCGCCGGCGTCGGCCGCCAACGCTGCTCGCTTGCCGAACTGTTGGACGAGGCGCTGGCGCGGGTCGAGCCGATGGCCGCTGCCAAGCAGATTGCCCTGGCCCGCGAGTTGGAGGAAGCCGCGGTGACCGTGCTGGCCGACCGCCGGCTGCTGTTGCAAGCCGCGGTGCAAGTTTTGTCGAACGCGGTGAAATACACGCCCGCCGGCGGCCGGGTCGTGCTGCGCTGTCACACCGAGGGAGAACGGGTGCGCGTGGAAGTCGAAGACAACGGCGTGGGACTCGCGCCCGAAGACTGCCAGAAGGTGTTCGAGAAGTTCTATCGCGTGCCGCAATTCAAAGGCATGGCGACCGGCACGGGGCTGGGTTTGCCGATGGCGCGACACATTGTCGAGAATCTGCACGGCGGCACGCTGACGGTGGAAAGTCAGCCGGGCGAAGGCAGCCTGTTTGCCGTCGAACTGGCGTTGGCGAGCAACCTTTGAACGAGCAACCAAGCGACAGCGGACACGGAAACAGCGGACACGGAAGAAGGAATGAGATGATGGACAAGAAAGTCTTAATGTGCGACGACGAGGCGCATATCCTGCGCGCCGCGCAAATCAAACTGAGCCACGCCGGCTACAACGTGACGACTGCCGCCGACGGGCAAGAAGCCTGGGAAGCGATCGTGGCCAATCCGCCCGACATTCTGGTGACCGACTTGCAGATGCCGCGGATGGACGGGATGGAACTGAGCCGGCGGGTGCGCGAAAACCCGGCCACGGCCCAGTTGCCGATCGTGATGCTGACGGCCAAGGGATTTGAGCTGGCCCACCTGGAATTGGCCGAGAAATGCGGCGTTCTGGCCGTGTTGCCCAAGCCATTCAGCCCGCGAGAACTGGTGCGCTATCTCGATTCGGTCCTGGCCGAAGGGGGATCGACCGCGGCGACCACGGGCGCGGGAGCGACGGCCGGGAACTAAGCCCGCCGCGTACGGTCTGGCGTGATTCCCGGGCGGTGAATGGGATTTCTTGGCGGGGGCTTTCGAGGGCGGAGCGGAAGCAAAAAGATTTTTGAAAGATAGCGCCACCAACTGCTTGACAGTTACACCTCTCACGACTAGGATAAGTGTCGTAAAGGCCTGCGGAGGAGTTGCCGCAGGGGAATTTGTTGTCTTTGATTGACTACTCGATTTAGCTTCGCAACAGGAAAACGCTCGTGAAGGCCCGGCAGGCACCTCGGACGAAGGAGTCCGGTGCTGCCCATCTCGACTGTGGATCACGCTGATCCATGGCCCTTCGTGAGAGAGCGGATTGCGAAGTTTCGGCTTTGCTTCTTCTCGTGCGATCGTTTGGCCACTTTGGGTCTGCGCGCTCCCGCCGATGATTTTCATCCAAGCATTTGGCCCGCCCGGGTCTCGCGCTGAGATGCCGCGCTGCGTCTGAGTTCTCGCTGGTCGAGCACTCGGGGCGCTCGCGCCATGCAGTGCGGGCTTCCGGGGACGCTGATTCCTCGTTGAGGGATTGGCGCGCTGGTTTCTCGCGCTCGTGGGAAACCGCTCCGGCTGGCTGTTTGGGCGCTCGTCGCCGGCCGTGGGTAGCTTCACGACTTTCTTCGCCGGTTTCGCCTCGCGCGGACCGTTCGGAACACAACGAAACTTTCTCCTGTTCGCGTCCCTTGGATGGCGCCTGCGCGCTCGTGTGCGCAAGCGGAATGCCGTGGTTGCGCGATTGCGTGGGGAAGTTCCGCGCCGACCGAATGGTCCATCTCCCGAAAAGCGCGAGAAAACCGTGCTTCGACACTTCTTGCACCACGAGCAAGTCCGCAGCGAAGTTTCCGTACGCCTGCCTTTGGCCTTCGACCGACGTCGATGGTTGCGCCCGACGACCGGCACGGGGATGTGTGCCGGCACATCAGAAAAGGGCACAGGCGAATGCGTTATACGAATACGAACATGTGGGGGTGGCTGCTGGCGGCGGTTGGAATGCTGTCGGCAGGACAGGTTCGGGCCGATTTGATTTCGACGACGCCCTACTCGTTGTCGATTTCGGAAAGCCAGGCCGTGCTGGCCAATCCGGGCAACGACCTGGTGGCCAATATGGCCGCGCTCACGACCGGCCACGAATTGGCCATCGAGCGGAGCGAGCCCTATATGCTGCTCACGAATACGTCCGATTCCTCGATGAACGGATCGATCGTGCAGTTCCAGATGTCGATCGGCGACACGGCGGATCATTTCCGCTTCGTCGAAATCATCAGTTCGGCTTCGAGCTCCGGGGCGCAACTGGTCAGCTCGTCGTTGGGAGCCAACAACCAGGAACTGACGCTCGACTTCAGCGGCTTGCCCTCGGGCGCTTCGGTCGAGTTCCGCGTGGGACTCGCGCCCAACGATCCGAACGCTAATCCGCTGGTCGATTACGCCCACGTGTTTTTCAACAACGGCTCGAACGGCGAGCAGAACGCGGTGACGAGCGTGTCGTTCACGAATCCTTCGCTCAATGCGACGTCGACCCTGGGCGACCAGCCGGCCGTGGCCGCCGCTTCGGCCCTCACCACGACCGCCAATTGCAACTGCGGCAACGAGAACGTGGCGGTGACGGCGTTCAATTTCCAGCCCAATCCGACGATCGTCGCGACCCCCGAGCCGAGCTCGGTCGTGCTGTTGGGATTGGGGCTGACCGGTCTGGGATCGGTGGCCTGGCGCGGGCGTCGCCGGCTGCCGCAGTTACGCGCATAGCACTGCGCGATCAGCGAAAATCGCGCGAACGGGAGGCCACCCGGCCGCTGGCGGCCGAAAAATCTTCCAGCCGCCAGACGAGCACGTGGATGATTTCTTCCTGCCGCTGCAAGCGGCCGTGGGCGATGAGAACGATTGCCCGCGAGGCGGCCTCGAAAAATCGCCGCCACACGTCGGGGCGCACGATCAGGTTGGCGACCCCCGTTTCGTCTTCCAGCGTGACGAACGTGATGCCACTGGCCGTGGCCGGGCGTTGACGCACCAGCACCAGTCCGGCCACGCGAACGCTGACTCCATCGGCGAGCGTGGCCAGCCGCTCGGCCGGGACCACGCCCAGCTCGCTGAGCCTGCCGCGGAGGAATTCGATCGGGTGGGCCCGCAGCGACAGACCGGTCGAGCGGTAATCGGCCAGAACCTCCTCCTGCAGCGAGAGACGCGGCAGGGGAATCGGGGCGGCCGTTTCAGCCGTCCCAGTCGAGGAAATTTCGGGAGCGGGCGGATCGGCAACGGGTCGCCCGAGCGTCGCCGGCTCGGTGGCCGGTCCCGGGGCAAGCAATTCGTCGCCGAACGACTCGTCGGCAAACAGGGGGAGATGTTCGCGCACGTCTCCTTGTCCCAGCACTTCCCACAGCGCGCCGCGGCGGTCGTGCCGCAGCGAGCAGAACGCGTCGGCGGCGGCCAGGCGGCGGAGCACCGCGGGGCCGAGCCGCGTACGGCGCGAAAAATCGTCCAGCGAACGGAATCT
>DATJTR010000606.1:0-9359 GCA_035503215.1 Pirellulales bacterium | reverse complement strand
TGGCAGTGGAAAATCCGCGGCCTGCCCGACCGATGCCTAGCTTGTATATCCTGGGCACCAAAGATCCGCTGATGCCGATCGCCGGGGGCGAGGTGAAACTGCCGTGGGGAAAACGGCAAAACCCGCCGGTGGCCCAATTCCTGGCGGCCTGGGCGGGTGGATTGGGTTGTCAGACGACGCCGGAAACCATTTCCGACACGGAGGGAGTGAAGAAGGTCGTCTATCGCTCGAAAGCCCGCGGCCCGGAACTCGAGGTGCTCTATCTCGAAGGGCACGGGCATCATTGGCCTGGCGCCAAGCGCACGCTGCCCGAGTCGATCACCGGCCCCGCGACCAGCAAGCTCGACGCCACGGGCGAGCTGTGGAGATTCTTCCAAACGCACGGCGGCGCGGCGAAATGAAGGGGTCGTTGGCGCGGCGAGGGGCTGCCTCCGGCGGCGGGGCGAAGGGGACAGTCCCATTTTGCTTCGCAAAATCGGGACAGTCCCCGGCACTCGTTAATCGCCTGCCGCGTGTGTGGCTGGCGGCGCGTATTTGTTCCACTGGCCGCCGTTCCAGACGAGCCACCGCTTGTCGGCGCCGTAATACCACCACTGGCCGCGATGCCAACGATAGCGCCAGCCGTCGGGACGGTCGGTCACGGTCGGCTCGCTGCCGGCCGCACGCGACGCGGTGGCACTCCCGCCCAGCCGACGGGACGACCAAGCTCGATATCCCGCGTCGATGCGATCGAGGGTATTCATCGGATAGGCGCCGGCCGCGGTGATGGGGCGATCGTCGTCGTAGCCCGACCAGCGACCTGTATCCGCGGTTTGGGCGATGCGGTCTTCGACGTTCATGGGAAAGGCACCGCCGCCCTGCGCCTGGGCCGACGCGATCCATCCGCCCGAGACAATCAGCCCTAAAGCAAATCGCAAGAGGTGGTGAGACATGGCGGGCCGCCTCCTTTGCAGCGAGCGAAAAAGCGACGAAGTCAATCGAAGGGCTCGCCAACTGAATCGTATGCCGCAGGCATGGCAGGGCAAGCGAAAGCGTGACAGCAGCAGCACCGTAAAAGAGGAACATCAATCGCGCGCTTCCCGATCGCGGCACAAACCCGCTCGTTGCGGCCGCGACTGGCCGGCAATTCGACGGGCGACCGCGGGGGAAGGCATTTCCCCAGCCGCAGGGCGTTCACCGGGCGCCCCGGCGGTTGGCAAGCTTTAGGGGCGAAAGCGATTTTGCTGTTTGGCGAAACCGAGCGGCTCCGATGAAGCGAATGTGCGTAACTATCGGTTTGCCACCCGCTTTGCGTCGAGAAATGCCATGCGATTGCCAATCCTGCGGCCGGCCCGATGCGGTGCGTTTGTCATCGGCGTGATGAGTCTTTTGGTCATTCCTGCCGCGGACGTGCATGCCGTCGATCCGGCCCAAGCGCCGGGACCACAATTCGCGATCGAGGCGTCGGCTACCGGCGACACCGCGCGCGAAAGCGGAACCGCCGGTTTCTTTCGCCGGCTACTGCCGGGCGGACGCACTGCGGACGACAAACCCAGCGGACAGGTACAACCGACGGGAATGAAACCGAGCGCCGAGCTGCCGCCGCCCGGTGGAGCAGAGCCGGTGACCGGCGTGCCGCTGGCCAATCCGGCTGACGCCAGCGTGCCAGGCTTCAACCTGGAAATGGCGCCGATCGATTTGCCGAGCGCGCTGCGTTTGGCCGGCGTCGAAAACCCCCAGATTCAAATCGCTGGGCAGCGTGTCATCCAGGCGCTTGCCGATCGGCAACTGGCCGCCGCGCAGATCCTGCCTACCTTCAACATCGGTGGCAACTACGACACGCACAGCGGAAACGTGCAGCAGTCGGACGGTAACATTCTCAACGTCAGCCGCAGCTCGCTCTACTTGGGCGCCGGCGCCAACGCCGTCGGCACGGGCACGGTCACCATTCCGGGCTTCGTGTGGAGTTTGAACGTTTCGAACAGCATCTACACGTTTCTCGTCAGTCAACAAAACGTCGAGGCGCAGCGGTTCGCCAGCATCGCGGTGCGGAATCAGATGCTCTTGGACGTGGCCGTGGCCTATACGGAGCTGCTGCGGGCCGAAGGATCGCTCGTCATCGCCATCCGGGTCCGGGAGGATGCCCGCGAAGTTGCCCGGTTGACGACCGCCTACGCCGAGACGGGGGAAGGCCGGCAAGCCGACGCGAACCGGGCGTCGTCGGAACTGCGCCGGCGTGAAACCGACGTGCTGGAAGCCGAAGGGAATCTGATCAGCGCCTCGGCCCGGCTGGCGCAATTGCTGAATTTGAACCCGGCGATCCGGCTGCACCCGAACGAGCCGGCCGTGATTCCGCTGGCCCTCGTGCCCGACCCAATTCCGCTCAAGGAGTTGATCGCGATCGCGATGCTCAAGCGGCCGGAGCTGTTGGAGCAGCAAGCCGCGATTCGGGCTGCGCTGCTCGCGCTCGGCGGGGCAAAGATGTTGCCCTTCTCGCCCAACGTGATCGTGGGGTTGAGTGGGGGCGTGTTCGGTGGCGGCAGCAACCTGGTGGCCAACCGGTTCGGCAGCTTCGGCGGGCGGGCCGACGCCGACGTCGTCGGCTATTGGTCGTTGCAGAACCTGGGCGTGGGCAATGCGGCCATGATCAATGCCGCCGCCAGCCGCGCTCGTCAGGCCGATTGGCGCAAGCTTCAAGTGCTCGACCAGGTGCGAACCGAAGTGGCCGAAGCCTTCGCCCGTACGCACGCGCGCTTCGCCCAGATCGGGGTGGCCGAGCAGGCGGTGCGGGCCGGGCAAGCGGCTTTCGAGGAAGACTTGATTCGCATCCGGGCCCGCGAAGGATTGCCGATCGAAGTGCTCGACAGCTTGCGCCTGTGGGCCCGCGCACGGCAGGAGTATCTGACCGCGATCGTCGACTACGACGTGGCACAATTTCAGATGTACGTGGCCCTCGGACAGCCGCCGGCCGACATGCTGGCCCGGCCGGTCCCCGCCGACCCCGATCAAGTTCCTCCCGACCCATCCGGCAAATCGCCCTCCGGCGAAACGCCGCCGAGCCAACCGACCCCGTTCCCGCCAGGCCAGACACCGCCGAGTGGAATGTGACATGGGAGTTCGGCCGCCGGGGCGTGTTCCCGTCGAGCCCAACTCCGACGTCACTTCCCCGTTTCCCGGCTGATGAGCTGTGCCGACTCGACCCGCGAGAGGCAAACCGTGGCCGCTGCCGCCAAATCGCCGCTGCTGGGGCGTATTGCGGTGAGCCGCGCGCCGAGGTCGGCGAGGGGCTGGTGCTGGCCGGCGATCGGTCTGGTTTTGATCTCAACCGCGCTCGTGGCGTTGCCTGCCCGCGGTCAGGATCCGCCCGCTTCCGAGCCACCGAAAGAAAGCCGCACCGTGACGGCGCCGGGGTTTCCGGTGAGCGAACTGCCCGTGGAAGGAAGTGCGGCGCCAGCGGCGCCCAATTCCGTCGCAGCGATGCCGGCCAGCGAATCGCTGCCCGACAAGCAACCGCTGCTCCGGCAACCGCCGCTCCAGCGCTTGCCCGACACCGGGCTGACCAATCCCGACACAGTTTATCCGGTCGATTTGTGCATCGTGCTGCGACTGGCCGACGGGCGGAACCCAACGATCGGGCTGGCCCGGGAAATGATCCGCGAGAACCTGGCCCTGCAGCGGGCGGCCAGCGTGCTCCTGCTGCCGACGCTCAACGGCGGCGGCACCTACGTCGGTCACGCCGGCGATCTGCAACGCTCGACCGGCGCGATCCTGGACGTCAGCCGGCAGTCGTTCTACTACGGCGGCGGCGCCCAGGTGTGGGGATCGGGCACGGTCAACATTCCCGCGGTGATGATCTACAGTCACTTGGGGGACGCGTATTTCGAGCCCCTGGCCGCGCGGCAACGCACTCGCATGAGCGAATTCGACGCCCGGGCGACCGCCAACACGCAATTGCTCGACGTCACCACGTTCTATCTACGGCTGGTGGCGGCCGAGGCCAATCTGCAAATCTACCAAGTGTCGCGGCGCGACATGGACGAGGTGGTCCGCGGCACCGGCGCCTTTGCCGAAATCGGGCAGGGGCGGCGATCGGACGCCGACCGTGCGCTGACCGAGGCCCGGCTGCTCGACTCGCAAGAGTTGGCCGTGGAAGAACGGGTCGTCGTGGCGGCGGCACGGTTGTCGGGCGCGCTGAATCTTGATCCGTCGACGCGACTGCGTGCCCGCGGGGGTGAGATTCCGATCGTCGACCTGGTCGACGGTAGTTACACGCTCGCTGCGCTCCAGCAGATCGCCTACGAGAATCGGCCGGAGATTGCCGCCCGCAATGCCGGCGTGGCGATGATGGAGACGCGGGTGAAGCAAGAGAAGACGCGGCCCCTGCTGCCGACCGTGGCGATCGGCTTCAGCGGGGGCGTGTTCGGCGGCGGCAGCAACCTGGTGATGCCGCTGTTCGGCCGGTTTGATGGCCGTTCGGATTTCGACGCGATGGCGTACTGGAGCGCGGAGAACCTGGGAGTCGGCAATCTGGCTTTGACGCGCAATCGCCGAGCCCAGCGCGACCAGGCCTGGGGCGAGCGGATGCGGACGGTGAACCGCGTGCGGCGCGAAGTGTCGGACGCCTATGCCGCTTCGCAAGCCCAGACGCGGAATCTGGCCGTGGCCCGCGAGCGGCTGGCGGCCGCCGAGCAAGGCTATCAAGAAGATTTGGCCCGCATCCGCGGCGGCCAGGGATTGCCGATCGAGCTGCTCGACAGTTTGCAGCGACTGGTGGCGGCGCGGCAGGCGGTGGTGGCGTCGGCGATTGGCTATGACGAAGCACAGTTTCGGCTGTTCGTGGCACTGGGGCAGCCGCCGACCGTGGCGCTGCCGCGAGCTCAGGCGTTGTGCGAGCCGCTGCCTGAGGCACCCATGGCTGACTCGCCGGCGCAATAGCGAAGCGCGTTAGATAACGAAATTGCAAGAATTGATCCGCCTCGGAAAACCGAGGAAACGATTGGGTCTCATTGCCACCGTCGGGCGATGGACGTAGGCTTTACTATCAGAAGCGCAAGATTGCTCCCTGGGGGTTTGCCTGCCCGTGTTGCGTTGGAAGCTACCGCCGAGCCTGTATTTCGGCCTGGCCTTTCTGGTCATCGCCGCGCCGGTGGCATCGCGCTGCGCCGCACTGCGGATGCCGACGGTGCGGCTGGTGAAAGCGAGGCGGCTCTGCTCGGCCGAGGCGGCTGACAGCTTTAAGGCTCGGCTGGGAGCGTGCCAGCAAGGAACCGAGCGGGGGGCCGTCGCCGAGCGATTCGCCAAGCCGAGCAACCAGCCGAAATCGTGGTGGCGGGCGTTGGCCGTGGTCTTCGCGTTGTATATGCCGCCGAGCGGCGCCGTGGCTGCGCGAGGGTTCGCGCGTCGGTGCCGAGCATTCTTGAGCCAGCAATTCTCTGCCGCTGGTAATCCGCTGCGCTGCTAAGGCCGCGGCATTCGAGCGCCCCGACGCACATGGGTCGCGCCGGTGCGCGCCGTGCGCGGGCTCTGCGGCGCCCCATTCGCCCGAGAGCGCCGCACGATCCGGGGCTTCGCGCAGTCTCTTGCCTTGTTGGTTTCTTTTTTCGCACGCCTGGACCTCGTATCGAGAGGTCGGAGTTCATGAACATGCCACAGATGATCCGCCGCCATTGGTTGGGTTTGTCGAGCTTGGCCGTGGCCGCCGCCTGCGCGGCGGGCGCTTATTGGTTGACGCGCGGCACCGCGCACGCCGGGGCGGCAAAACCGGAAAGCCACTCCGCGGAGGCCGCAGGCACGACGGAGCCTGCCGAGTCGGGACGCGCCGCCGTGCGGGTGGAGGCCGTGCATCCGAGCGTCGGAGGGGTCGTGCGGGAGATCGTCCGTCCGGCTTCGGTCATCGCCTACGAATCGGCCGATCTCTACGCCAAGATTTCAGGTTATCTGAAAGAGCAGAAAGTCGACGTCGGCTCGCGCGTGAAGCAAGGCGACACGCTCGTGCAAATCGATGCTCCCGAATTCGTCAAGGCGGCCGAACAAGCTGGCGCGGCGGTCGACCAGGCGATTGCCGAGCGATCGCAGGCCGCGGCGAAAATCGAAACGGCCAAGGCCGAACGCAACGCCGCGCTGGCCTTCGTCAAACAGGCCGAGGCCGAAATCAAACGCGCCAAGGCGGTGTACGACTTTCGCGTGAAACAGCACGACCGCATCCAAAAGCTGGTCGAACAAAAGGCGGTCGATGCCCGCCTGCTCGACGAAAAACTGGACGAGATGGAAGCCTCGATGGCGGCCGAAATGGCTGCCCGAGCCGGCGTGGCCACGGCCGAGGCCAAAGTCAGTGCGGCCGACGCCAACGTGGCGCAGGCCGAGGCCGACCTGGTGAGCGCCAAGGCAAACGTCGAGGTGGCCAAGGCCGCGCGCGACAAGGCCAAGGTGTTCGTCGACTTCGCCGCCATCGTGTCCCCCTACGACGGCGTCGTTACGAAACGAAACTTCTTCCGCGGGGCGTTCATTCGGGCGGCAGAGCAAGGAGGGGTGGTGCCGCTGTTGGCCGTGAGCCGGACCGACTTGATGCGCGTTTGGGCACGTGTGCCCGATCGCGACGTTCCCTACGTCAGCGTCGGCAACGCGGTGAAGGTCGACATCGACGCCCTGCCGGGCGAGGAATTCCAGGGCCAAGTGTCGCGCATCGCCGACGCCGAAGATCCCGAAACGCGCACCATGTATCTCGAAGTCGATTTGCCGAACCCCCAAGACAAGCTGCGCGAAGGGATGTACGGCAGCATGACGATCCACTTGAACCAGGGAGAAAAGCGGCTCACCGTCCCTTCTTCCTGTCTGGTGGGAGACATCAATAACAGCCAGGGATCGGTGTACGTGATCGAAGAAGGAATCGCCCGGCCGCGAGCAGTTTCGGTCGGCACGGACAACGGCGTGCGAACCGAGATCGTCAAGGGACTCGGCGAGCGCGACGCAGTGATTTCTCGGCATAGCGGCCCCTTGGCCGATGGAACGCGCGTGGAAGTGGTGAGCGGAGCCGGCGGCAATTGAGACTGCCGCAATGATTTGTTCGCATGCCGCGTGCTAGGTGCCGCGGCCAGGTCCGGGAAGTAACGTCGTCATGAACGGATTGATTCGAGCCTCGCTGCGGAACGCCTACGCGGTGACCGTGATGATCTTCACGGTGCTGATCTTGGGGGTGATCGCGCTGCGATCAATTCCGATCGATATTCTGCCGGTCTTCAAAAGCCCGGCCGTGCAGGCCTTGACGTTTTACAGCGGCATGCCGGCCGAGAGCATCGAAAAAGACATCACCTCCCGCATGGAACGCTGGACGGGGCAGGCAGCGGGAACGAGCCGGCAAGAATCGCGATCGATCATTGGGGCGAGCATCATCCGCAACTACTATCGCAGCGGCACCGATCCGAACGGCGCGCTGACGCAGGTCAATTCGCTGGCCACGGCCGCCATCCCCAGCCTGCCTCCCGGCACCCTGCCCCCGGTGGTATTACCGTTCGATCCGACGGGCACGGTGCCGGCCTGCCTCGTGGCGCTCGACAGCAAGACCCAATCCGAGTCGATCCTGTACGACACCGGGCGTTACGAAGTGCGCAATTTCATCATGGCGGTTCCCGGGGCCGTGTCGCCGGTGGTGTATGGCGGCAAGGTGCGGGCGGTGCTGGCCTACCTGGATCGCGAAAAGCTCGAAGCGCGCAATCTTTCGCCGCTCGACGTGATGAACGCGCTGGACCATTACAACCTGTTCTTGCCGACGGGAGACGCCAAGTTCGGCAAGACCGATTACGCGCTCGACTCGAACTCGATGTACGACTTGCCGCATCGGATGGGTGACATCCCGATCAAGACCGAGCATGGCAACGCCATCTACCTGCGCGACGTGGCCAACCCGAAGGACGCCAGTTTCATCCAGACCAACATCGTGCGGGTGAACGGCCGTCGGCAGGTGTACATTCCGGTGTATCGCCAGTTGGGGACGAGCACACTGGACGTCGTGGGGGGAGTGAAGAAAGCGCTGCCCGACATGGAGGCCCGGCTCTCGCGCCCCGACATCGGGCTGCACCTGGTGATGGATCAATCGGTATACGTGCGGGCATCGATTTCGGCCCTGGTGCAGGAAGGGGTGCTCGGGGCCGTGCTTTGCTCGCTGGTGATCTTGCTGTTCCTGGGCGAATGGCGGATGACGATGATCGCCATCACCACGATTCCGGTGTCGGTGCTGGGGGCCATCGTCTGCCTGTACGCGGCCGGAATGACGGTGAACGTGATGACCTTGGCCGGGCTGGCGCTGGCGATCGGGCCACTGGTCGATAGCGCGATCATCTGCCTGGAAAATACGCATCGGCACCTGGGTTTCGGGCTGGAGCCGAGAGAGGCGGCGTTCCTGGGGGCCAGCGAAGTCGCCATGCCCGAGTTGATCTCGACCCTGTGTACCTTTCTGGTGCTGGCTCCGCTGGCGTTGATGCCGGGCATGGGGGAGTACTTATTTCGGCCCATGGCTTTGGCCGTGGCCTTCGCGATGATCTGTGCCTATTTTCTCTCGCGCACGTTCGTCCCCTGCTTCAGTGCCATGCTGCTCAAGCCTCACGGCACGCATGCCAAGGTTGAACCTGGTGAAGGGGCGGCCGGCGCGACGGTGCACGCCGCGGCGGAGCAGGGCGGGGCGAGCGCTGGGGAAGGGGTGCATGCGGCGGAAATCGAGAATCTGGTTCGGCGGGGATTCATTTCGCGGACGTTCGGGCAAGTCGAACGGTCGATTGACCGCGTGATCGCCTGGTATGTCATGCTGCTGGACCTGGTGCTCAAGGCCCGCGTGGCGGTGGTCGTCGGCAGCTACGGATTGCTGCTGGTGGTGCTGGCCCTGTTCACGCCGATTCTGCGGCGCGAGTTTTTTCCCGAAGTTGACGCCGGCGCTTTCGAAATCTACGTGCGGGCCCCTTCCGGCACGCGCATCGAACAGACCGAAGGAAAAATCGCGGCGGTGGAAGATTTCGTCCGGCAGCAAGCGGGGGAGGACCTGGACGTGATCGTGAGCGAGTTGGGGGTGGTGCCCGACTGGTCGGCCGCCTACACGCCGAATAGCGGCCCGATGGACGCCGTGGTCAAGGTGCAATTGCACGCCGAGCGGGAACATTCGGCCCAGCAGTATGTCGAGCGGCTGCGCGACGCTCTGACCACCGCCCCGCAATTCTCCGATTTGGAATTCGCCTTCGACGCCGGCGGCATGATTCGCGGCGCGATGAACGAAGGCAAATCGACGCCGATCAACGTGCGCATCCTGGGCAAGGACCTGCACACGGCCGACCAGATTGCGGAAAAGATCCGGCGACAGGTGACCAAGATCGATGGCGTGGTCGATTGCCGGATCA
>DATJTR010000605.1:0-5380 GCA_035503215.1 Pirellulales bacterium | reverse complement strand
TGCTCTTTCACCAGCGAGATAAAGGCAAAGGGGAGACACGCGACGCGGACAGCCCGGGCGGGCGCGCGGCGGCTTCCCGCTCAGGGGAATGGGGCCGATCCCGATGCGCTACCAACCGATCGAGAACCACGGCATCATCGGCAACCTGCGCACTGCCGCGCTGGTCAGCCTGGACGGGTCGGTCGATTGGCTCTGCCTGCCCCGTTTCGATTCCCCCAGCGTCTTCGCCGCCATCCTCGACGCCGAGAAAGGGGGCCGGTTCCGCATCGCCCCGACCACGAAGGGGGATCTGCGCCACAAGCAATATTACTGGCCGGAAACCAACGTCCTCATCACCCGCTTCCTGCACCCCGACGGCATCGCCGAGGTCGAAGACTACATGCCCCTCGGGGGCAGCACCTCTTCCGACGTGCAACTCGTCCGCCGGGTGCGCGTGGTCCGCGGCCGAATGGAGCTGGAGATGGAATGCCGCCCCGCGTTCGACTACGCCCGGGCGGCGCACACCACGCAGGTCAGCGAGCACGGTGCCCGGTTCGACAGTGCGGATCTGTCGCTGGGCCTGGCCGCGTCGGTCCCGCTGCGGCCCGACGAGCGCGGCGCCGTGGCGCGCTTCACGCTGGGCGAAGGGGAAAAAGCCGCCTTCGTGCTGCGCGTGATCGCGCCCGACGCTCCGCCCGGCCGCTGCCCCGGCACCGGTGAGGCCGAAGATTTGTTCCGCGCGACGGTCGCCTATTGGCAGCGCTGGGCGGCGCGCTGCACCTATCGCGGGCGGTGGCGCGAGACCGTGTTGCGCTCGGCCTTGGCCCTCAAGCTGCTCACCTATGAGCCGACCGGGGCGATCGTCGCCGCCCCCACCACCAGCCTGCCGGAAGGCATCGGCGGCGTGCGGAATTGGGACTACCGCTATACCTGGATTCGCGACGGCGCCTTCACCGTCTACGCCTTCATCCGTGTCGGCTTCACCGAAGAGGCGACTCGCTTCCGCGACTGGCTGAGCGCCCGCTGGAAGGAGCAAGAGTCGCGCGGCGACGGTCCGCTGCAGCTCATGTACGCCGTCGATGGCGAGTCCAACCTGGTCGAGCGGGAATTGTCGCACCTCGATGGCTACATGGGGTCGCGTCCGGTCCGCATCGGTAATGCCGCACACAACCAGTTGCAGCTCGACATCTACGGCGAGCTGATGGACGCGGCCTATCTGCACAACAAATATGCCTCGCCCACCAGTTACGAAGGCTGGCGTCATCTCCGCAGTTTGGTCGATTGGGTGGCCGACAATTGGGGCCGCAAGGACGAGGGAGTGTGGGAGGTGCGCAGCGGCCGGCAAGACTTCGTCTACTCGAAATTCATGTGCTGGGTGGCGCTCGACCGCGGGCTGCGGCTGGCCGACAAACGTTCGTTTCCGGCCGACCGCGGCAAGTGGCTGGCCGCCCGCGACGCCGTCTACGAAGAGGTGATGGCCCGCGGCTGGAGCGAAGCGCGCGGGGCGTTCGTGCAGTCGTACGGATCCGACGCCCTGGACGCCTCGGCCTTGCTAATGCCGCTGACTTTTTTCATGGCCGCCAGCGACCCGCGCATGCTGGCCACCTTGGACGCGATCCGCGCGCCGGCGGACCGGGGTGGGCTGTCGGCCGACGGGCTCGTCTATCGCTACGTTCCCAAGGACGCCCCCGACGGACTGCCCGGCACCGAGGGGACGTTCAACATGTGCAGCTTCTGGCTGGTCGAGGCCCTGACCCGCGCCGGCCGCACCGACCCGGCCCGCCTGGCCGAGGCCCGGCTGCTGCTCGAGCAGATGCTCGGCTACGGCAACCATCTCGGGCTGTACTCGGAACAAACCGGCCCCAGCGGCGAGGCCCTGGGCAATTTCCCCCAGGCCTTCACCCATCTTGCGCTGATCAGCGCCGCCTTCAACCTCGATCGGGCCCTCGGCGGGAGAGATTACTGACGCAGCGGCCTCCGCCCACTACGGCATTCGGTGCGTGCGTCACTCGGCCGGCCGCAAATGGGCCAGAAAATCGACCAGCGCGCTCATTTCGGCCGGATTCACTTCCTTGCCGTAAGCCGGCATGTTGCCGCCGCCGGGGGTGCCGTTCGAGATTTGATCGATCAGCTGATCGGGCGTGAGCCGCGTGCCGACGGTCGTCAGGTCGGGCCCGCGATGTCCGCCCACTCCGTCCAAGGCGTGACAGTTGCGGCAGTTCTTGTTCTGAAACACGACGCCCCCCATCAGCTCACGCGGCGTGCGGTCCTTGACCATTGCCACCGGCACCGGGTCGCCACTCCAGGCGGTCATCTCGGGAGACCAGGGACTGGTGGCCCCTTGATAGGTGAGCGCGCCGAGCAGGGCATAAATCGTGACCACGGCCAGCACCGCCACCGGCCGCCGGCTCGGTGCCCGCTCGCCCCGATTGCTCACCAGCGGCACGGCCAACAGCAGCAGGGCCAGAATAACGGGGAAGACCAGGATGATGAACGTCTCCGCCGCCGGCGGGCTGAGCGACAACAGGGCGAACAGCCACAGGAATGGCCATTCCGGTCGCGGGTTGGCGCCTCCCAGCGTCGGATCGGGAGGCCCGGTCGGCCCCTTCGGCCCCACGATGGCCGCGATCGCCACGACCACGACCACCACCAGCGCCGAAAACACTACGTCCTTCAGCATGGCCTCGCCGGCGAAGGGCACGCCGCTGGCCTTCAGCTCGCGATGATAGGCCGCGTCGTACGTTTCCGGATCGACCGGTTCCCCCGGCTTCGGCGGCGCACTGACGCCCTGTTGCAGGATTAGCCACAAGTGCAGGCCGAGCGCGGCCAGCAACACGCCGGGAATCACGAACACGTGCAGCGCGAAAAACCGGCTCAGCGAATCGCCGCCGATGATCGGCCCGCCGAGCAATAGCCCGACGACTCTTGGCCCCATGGCCGGCACGCGCCCCGCCATCGATCCGCCGACCGCCAATCCCCAGTAGGCGTCGGGATCCCAGCGCAGCACCTGGCCGGTGAAAAACATCCCCAGCGTGCAGCCCAACAGCACCACGCCGACGATCCAGGTCAGCTCGCGCGGGTATTTGTAGGCCCCTTGCAAAAACACTTGCGTCATGTGCACCAGCACCATCACCACCATGCCCGATCCGGCGTAGTAGTGCAGCGCCCGCAGGAACCAGCCCAGCGGCTGCTGGTAGTCGAGCCACAGCAAGCTGGCGTACGCCTGGTCGGCCGCCGGCACGTAAACCAGCGCCAGCCCGATGCCGGTGACGATCTGCAGGCCGAGCAGCGTCATCGACGCGCTGCCGAAGACATACCACCAGCCCATCGGCCCGGCGATGCCGCGCGGCACGGGATGGCGCATCATCGGTAGCAGCACGGCCGACAGGCCAGCCCGCCGGTCGCACCAATCAACCATCGCTCGCAGCCGTTCGATCATCGTCGATCCTTTTTGCCCGCGTGGTTCACGTCTTGGCGGGCGTGTCGTCCTGGTCGCCGGTCAAAGTGTCTTGCAGCGTCGGATAGTGAGGGGCCTGAATTTCCAAGTTGCCGTCGCGCGTCCGCCACACGCAGTGAAACAGTCCCCGCGGCGGCGGCCCCGAGGCCCGGCTGCCGTCGGCGTAGTAGACGCCGCCGTGGCAGGGGCACATGAATAAGCCCGACTGCGGAAACCAGGAGACCGGGCAGCCCAGGTGGGCGCAGTTGATGGCGAACACCAAAAACTTGTGCTCCCCTTCTTCCCCCGCCTCGCGTCGCACGTAGACGCCGGTGTGGGCCACCATGCCGTCCCACGGCTGGCCGAGCGGATTGTCGAACATCGCCAGCCGCGTTTCGCCTTCGTTGAACGTCTTGACCGGCCCCAGCGAAACCCAATCGGTTCGCTTCTTGCGCGGTGTGACGAAATAGCCCACGACCGGCACTCCGGCCAACAGCCCGGCGACCGTGCCGGCCAGCGCGGTGAACCAGAAAAAGAACGAGCGTCTCGGTGCATGCGCGCAGGGCAGGGGCGCGCCGCTCGGATGGCTTCCTCCCGATGCCGGCTCGCCCGCCGTGATCTTCTCGGCTTCGTTCACTTCCCACCTCCCAGCCGATTCGCAGTCTCCCGCATCACTTCCGTCTTATATCGTGGCAACTGCAGCGATTGGCCGGCTGTCGTCGGCGCGGCTTGTCCCCCAGCCGTGCGCCACTCGGCCAACAGCGCCACCAGATCGTCGATGTCGCCCGATGAGAGCGGATGGAAATCTTCGCCGCGGGCAGTCTTTTCCGAGAAATTGGGCATTCCCAAGTCGGGCCGGCCGGTGATGATGATCCGCCGCAGTGCTTGATTGCTGATCAGCGCCAGGAAATCGGCATCGTTGATCGAGCCGGCGCCGCCGTCTTTTCCTTCTTTGCCGTGGCACTTGGCACACGCGGTCCCGAACAGCTCTTTGCCGCGCTCGGCGGCATCGGTCGCCCCCGCAGTTTCCGACGCGCCGGCCGCATAGCGCGGCAAGTCGGCCGGCAACGCCTGCTCGTTTTCCGCCTTCGGCCGGCCCGACCAATAGGGCTTGATCCCCACGGCCAAGGCCGCAATCTGCTCGTCGGTGAGCACGCCGCCCCGCTCGCGCGAGAAGGCCGGCATCAACGTTCCACGCCGGCCGCCTTGGATCACGTCCAGCAAATCGCCGGGCTGGACGATCGCCAAAAAAATCGGGTCGTTCAGGGGCGGGGCAGGGCCCAAGCGGCCGTCGGCTCCGTGACAGCCGGCGCAATACGTCTGATAGAGCACGGCGAAATCGGTGATCTTGTCGGCCGGAACGGGCCGGCTATCCGGATCAGGCTTGCCGGGCCAATCGCCCCCATTGCAGCCCGTGGCGAGCAACGCGCATAGCGCGAGCAGGACGCATAGCGCCGGCCCGATGGCTGCGCGCCAAGCCTGCTCACGTCGCTCGTTTGCTCGCACCACACTCACGCTATCCCTCCGCGAATTTCGATAGCTCGTCGGGACCGGCCCCGGCCGGCGGAATGTGGACCATCTCCGACCGCAGCACCACCGCCGCCGCCACGATGCCGAAAATAAATTGCGACACGACGAACCAGGGCCAATCGACCCGCTCCTGCAGCACCGGGTTGACGACTCCCATCAGCCCAAAGCTCATCGCGGTCCAAAGCAGCGGCATCACCAATCCGCCCCAAGCCAGCGGGCCGGGCATCCGCGGCAACAGCGGCAGTATCACCCCATAGGTCAAGCCGAACACGGCCGACATCGCGGCATGCACGATCACGGCCGGCACGAACCACTCGGCATGAAACCGCGTCAGCTCCTCCATGCCCGCCTGATCGATGCCCCGCAGCGCCATCGCCGCCAGCAGGTTCACCGGATACCAAATGCCGTGTCCCTGGGCCAGGCTCCAAGCGATCG
>DATJTR010000604.1:0-10551 GCA_035503215.1 Pirellulales bacterium | reverse complement strand
TTCGTCGCCTGCAAGGCCGGGTTTTGCCGCCGCGCGCGATTGATCGTGCCGATGAAATTTCGCAAGCTGTCCGGCCGCTGGAGGTCCCAGCTGCGAATTTCGTATTTTTCCGAATGGAGATATTCCTCGCTCCCCGCCTCGCGCGGCAAGTGCTCCAGCAGCTCGTAGGCCGGGCCGTAAATGCCCGTGTTCGAACTGAGCGTCGCCGCCAGCACGTAGCGCGCCATGAAGGCCGCGCGATTTCCTTGCTGCAAGTGCTCGGGGAGAATGTCGGGCGTGTTCGGCCACAAGTTCGGGCGGAAGAACTCCCGCACTTCGGTTTGCGTCAATTCGGTCAGATAGTCGGTGAAATCCTGCTTGCCGTACCGCCAGGTGAAATAGGTGTACGATTGGCTGAAGCCGAGCTTGGCCAGCCGATACATCAATTTCGGCCGCGTGAAGGCTTCGGACAAAAACAGCACGTCGGGATACTGCTGCTTGATCTGGCCGATGCACCATTCCCAAAAGCCGAACGCCTTGGTGTGTGGATTGTCGACCCGAAAAATCCGCACGCCGCGATCGATCCAGCAGCGGAAGACGTCGTACAACTCCAGCCACAGCCCTTGCCAATCCTTCGACTCGAAATCGAAGGGATAAATGTCCTGGTATTTCTTCGGCGGATTCTCGGCGTATTGAATCGTGCCGTCGGGCCGATGCTTGAACCACTGCGGATGCTCGGTCACATAGGGGTGGTCGGGCGAACACTGGAAGGCAATGTCCAGGGCCAGCTCCATGCCGTGTCCCTGCGCGGCACCCACCAGCCGCTCGAAATCGGCCAGCGTTCCCAGCTCCGGCAAAATCGCCTTGTGACCCCCCGTTTCGCCGCCGATGGCCCACGGGCTGCCCGGCTCTCCCGTCGCGGCGACGAGCGCGTTGTTGCGTCCTTTGCGATACGTCTTGCCGATCGGATGGATCGGTGGCAAATAGACGACGTCGAAACCCATGTCGGCGATGTACGGCAGCCGCTCGATGCAATCGGCCAGCGTGCCGTGCTTGCCCGGCGTGAGGCTGGTAGAACGGGGAAACATCTCGTACCAGGTGCTGAATTGCGCCCGCTGCCGATCGACCACCACCCCCAGTTCCGGCTCATGACGCGTGGCGAATTCCAGATCGGGATATTGCGCCATGAGCTCCGCCAGCGGGTCCAGCCGCTCGATCGCGATGCGGCCCGACGGGCTGGCCGTGCGCAACTCGTCGGCCCAGTCGACGAGTTTCTGACGGTCCTTGCCCGACGCCCGTGCCGACGCTTGCGAGACCAGCTCGGCACCCACCAGCAAATCGATCGAGATGTTCTGTCCGGCCTCGACCCGCTTCTTCAAATCCCGATGCCACGAAGCGAAGTGATCGACCCAGCCTTCCACCGTGTAGCGATATTGGCCGATTTCGTCGACACGGAAGGCGGCTTCCCAACGATCGTTGTACATCGCCCGCATCGGCACGCGTTGCCAACTGCTGTGCTTCGGCCGGCGATAGACGAGGGCGGCCGAAATGGCATCGTGTCCGTCGCCGAAGACGTCGGCCTGCACCAGCACCCGGTCGCCGACGATGCGCTTGATGGGATAGCGGCCGCCGTCGATCGCCGGGGCGATTCCTTCGACCACGGCCCGGCGGCGACCTTCGGTGGGAAGATCCTGGTTTTTCATGCGGTTCAGAGAGCGCGTCGGCCCCAAAAACATTGGGAGGTATGCCGGTGCGAACGGATCTGCACCGGTGACAAGGCACCCACCGCCAGACATCGCGAATCCTCCTTGCCGAGCCACGTTGGGCAACGATGTTCCGCCTTACACCATCCCGACCGCCGAGCGCCACGCCGGCACGGACTGCCCGGCGTGCCTCGACTCTTGCGTCTCAATCGCTGCGGGTTTGATGTGGGCATGTTTAGAATCGGCGGAGTTTGTCGGCGACTAAAGATGAAGCGAATGTGCCCGTTTTCGCCGCAAGGCAGAATCTCCGTGCTCTTTCGCTGTGCGCGGAGCATGCGGCATCGGCCATCCGTCCGGCACGCCACGCACCCGGGCCGCGGCGTCCACTGCACGACGCAGGCGAGGTGCGCCCAGCCGCCCGCCATCGCTCGTCGTTTGCTTTACGGCCGAAAATCTTCGTCGCCGGCCAGCCCGAGTGCGAATTCGGCCAACAGGTCGGCGGCGTGATCCAGATCGTCCAGCGAGACGACCTCGACCGGGCTGTGCATGTAGCGGTTCGGCAGGCTGATCAAAGCCGCCGCCACGCCGCCGCGGCTGATTTGAATCGTGTTGGCGTCGGTGCCGGTCGCCCGCCCGTTGGCCGCCATTTGATGGGGAATTTCTTTTTCCTTGGCGGCCTCGATCAGTCGCGTGACCACCCGCGGGTTCATGTTCGGCCCGCGATAGATCACCGGGCCTTTGCCCAGCGCCACGTCCCCCTCTTGTTTCTTGTCGATCGTCGGGCAGTCGGTGGCATGGGTTACATCGATGGCAATGCCGACGTGCGGTTCGATCGAATGGGTGCTGGTCATCGCTCCGCGGAGGCCGATTTCTTCCTGCACGGTCGAAACGGCATAGAAGGCACAATTGAGCCGCTTGCCCTTCGTGCGGCGCAGCGCTTCGATCGCCACCCACAAACCGGTCTTGTCGTCCATGCCCGGCGCGCTGGCCCGCTTGCCAAGCATTTGCCGATAGCCCAGCTCCAGCGTGACCGGGTCTCCCACGGCCACCAGCGACGCCGCCTGCTCACGATCTTTGGCCCCGATGTCGAGCCACAGGTCCTTCAGCTTCGGGACGACTTTCCGCTCTTCATCGGTGAGCAGATGGATCGGTTTGCGGGCCACGACGCCGTTCACCGGCTCCCCTTCGGGCCACACGGTCAGCTTTTGCCCGACCAACACCTGTGGATCCCAGCCGCCGACGGGCTGAATCCACAAAAAGCCCTCGCTGTCGATGTGCTGCACGACGAAGCCGATCTGATCGCAGTGGCCGGCCAGCATCACCCGCAACTTGGCACTCGGGTTCCGCACCGCGATCAAATTGCCGTGGACGTCGCCGCGCACGTCGTCGGCGAATTCGGACACGTATGTCCGCACCACCGCTTGAATCCGCTGCTCGTAGCCGGAAGGGCTGGGGGTCTCCAGCAGCAGCTTGAGAAAGTCGAACGCTTGCGAATCCATGGTGTCTGCCGCTTCGGGTGAAAGGGTCGGATGGGTCTCGGGCCTGACGGAAATGATAGCGGTTTGCTCCCGGCGGCCACAACCATTGCCCAAGCCGATCGATCGCCGCCCATCAGGCAGCTTGTCCGTCGGCGCCGGTTGTTGGTTCGGGAATCTCTTCGTAACGTTTGAACTCGCCGTTCTCGCTCACGTCCTCGAAGCGGACCGACACTCGTTTTGACACCCCCGACTCCTGCATCGTGATGCCGTAAAGCGTTTCGGCGCCAATCATCGTTTTTTTCGAATGCGTGACGACGATGAACTGTGTCCAAGCCAAAAACTCGCGCAGCACGCCCAAGAATCGATCGATATTCGCTTCGTCCAGGGCCGCGTCGACTTCGTCCAGCACGCAAAACGGACTAGGCCGGCTGCGAAAGATAGCCAGTAGCAGGGCCACGCAGGTCAGCGTCCGCTCGCCGCCGCTCAGCAGCGAAATGCTTCGCGGCTCTTTGCCCGGTGGCCGGGCGACGATCTCGATGCCGCTGTCCAGAATGTCGACCCCTTCTTCCAGCACGATGTCGGCCTGCCCGCCGCCGAACAGTTTGCGGAACAGGGTTTGAAAGTGTTCGCGGACGACCGAGAGCGTGTCGCCGAACAGATGCCGGCTGTCGGCGTCGATCTTGCCGATGATTTGCTCCAGCGAATTCTTGGCCGCGGTCAGGTCGTCGCGCTGGGCCGACAAATTGGCAAACCGCGTTTCGAGTTCTTCGACTTCGCCCAACGCGTCGAGATTCACGCCGCCGATGCTGTTCAACTTGGCCCGCAAGTCGGCGATTTCCGCTTCAACCTGTTGTCGCTGCTCCAGCCCCTCGGGCGTTGGCTGTTCGTCGAGCGCCGCCAGCTCGATGCCGTAATCCTCGCGCAGGCGGTCGGCCAGCGTCGTCCGTTCGTGTCGCACTTCGCTGGCCGCCAGTTCCTTGGCGTGCAGCCGGGTTTCCAATTTGCGCATGCGGCCGGTCGTCCGCTGGGCCTCTTGCCCCAGCTCGGCCTTGAGTTGCCGGCTCGATTCGCGGCGCTGAATCTTCTCCACGTTCGCGGCCGTCAGCACTTCCTTTCGCAAGAACAATTCGGCCACGGCCGATTCGGCCGCCAGAATGTTTCGCTCCGCATCGCGAGCCCGCGTGCCAGCCAGAGCCAGTTGGCTTTGTGACTCGGCAATCGCCCGGGCCCGTTCTTGCTGATCGCGCTCCAGTTGGCTCCGCTGCGTCCGTAAATGATCGAGCTGCTGCTCGCTGCGGGCCAATTCGACCCGGGCCGCGCTGGTGTCGCGGCTCGAGCGATCGCGCAGTTGTTCCACTTCGGACGCCCGGGCCACGTTGGCCCGCAGACGGGTTTCCAGCACGCCGACGATTCCCTCGGTTTCGGCCAGCCGGCCACGCGAACGGGCCAGCGCAGCCGCAGCCGTTTGGTGCTCTGCCGCGGCCGCGGCGAGTTCCGCGTCCAGCCCGGCGGCCTGCCGCTCGAGTTGCACGTTCCGCTCTTCGGCCGCTCCGGCTTCCAACCGCTGGATGGCCAATTGGTTGGCCAGCGTGCGATGCTCGGCTTCGAGCCGGCCGGCTTGCTGATCGCCGCTGGCGATGCGTTCGTCGAGCGCGGCGACCTCGCTTTGTCCTCGTTCGATTTTGGCCGCCAGATCGGCGATTTGGCCGCGTAAAGTCCGCAGTTCGGCCCGCCGCGAAATCAGCCCCGTCGCCGATTGCCGCGGACCGACAACCAGCGTGCCGTCGGCCGCGACCAGTTCGCAGGCCCGGGTGACGAACTGCAGATCGGCCGCGGTGGCCTGGGCCCAATGCACCGCGTCGGCCAGCGTTTCCACGATCCAGGTTTTGCCCAACAAGCGTTTGGCCAGCACGGCGAATTCCGGCGCGGTCTCCACGAACCGATCGGCTCGCCCGATCACGCCCGGTTGCGCCGTCAGGTCGATTTGCTCGCCACCCGTGAGTGCCGGCAGCACGTCGAGCCGCACGACGCCGACCCGACCTGCCGGCTGCCCCGCCCCGGCCTGATCGACGAAATGAGCGATCAAATCGTGCGAGTGCGTGGCCACGACATACTGCGCCACTTCGCCCAGGGCGGTCTCGATGATGGGGGCCGTGTCCATGTGAACGTGCAGCAAATCGGCCACCACGCCGCGAATGTGACGGTAAGGGCCGGCGGCATTCTCGCGAGCCGCCACCAGCATTTCCCGCACGCCCAGACTCAAGCCCTCCAAGCGGCGTTCCAGTTCTTCGAGCACGGTCGCCCGTTCGTGGGCGCCGGTGTGCCGCTCGCGCCAGGCGGCCAGTTCGCGCCGTGCGGTGGCTGCTTCGCTACGCCAGCGGGTGACTTGCGCCCGCAGCTCGTCGAGCGCCCGCTGCCGTGCCTCGTGCTCGGCGATGGCCGTGGCCAATTGCGCGCGGCGCTTCGTGAGTTCGCCGGCCAGGGCGTCGAGGGCGGCTTGTAATTCGTTCCGCCGCGCGTCGCCGCGGTCGCACACTTCCTTGGCCGCCGCCGAGCGCGATTCGAGGGCACTGATCTGGTTGCCCAGCGCCGAGGCCGCCCGCAGTTGCGTCAGATGTTCGGCCCGATCTTGTTCGTTGTGCGCCGCCAGCGCGTCGAGTTCGTGCGTGAAATCGGTCAGCGTTCGCTCTCGATCGGCCACGCCGCGGGCGTGCCGGCGGTGCTCGTTCTCGGCCGACTCCAAGGCCCGCACCGTTTCGCGCAATTGATCGTCGAGATTGCCGGCCCGCAGATTCATGGCCGTCAACTGTCGGCGGTAGCGGGCGACCTCTTGCTCCAAATCGGCGCTCAAGCGGCGCTGGTGATCGATCGTGGCCTCGTAGGCGGCGATCCGTTCGCGGTTCTGTGCCACGCGGGCGTCGTTCGAGCGAATCGCCTCTTCGGCTTCCACGATTTCGAGCTCCAGCCCCAGCACCTGCGCTTCGAGCCGTTCGATCTCGGCGGCTGCCCCGGCCGCCTGGTCGCGCATCTGGGTCAGCTCGCCTTCCAGGCCGGCGAGTTGATTGCTGAGTTTCCGCCAGTCGGTCAAACCGACCTGCGTACGCAGCTCTTGCAGCCGGTCGGCATATTCCTTGTATTTGCGAGCCTTGGCCGCTTGGGCCCGCACGGTCCGCAGCCGGTTGTCGACCTCGTCCACGATGTCGCACAGCCGCAGCAGGTTTTGCTCCACCCGCTCCAGCCGGCGGTGGGCTTCGATCTTCTTGGCCTTGAAACGGCTGATGCCGGCCGCCTCTTCGAATATCGCCCGGCGGTCGCGCGCCGAGGCCTGCAGCAGGACGTCGACCTTGCCCTGCTCGATGACGCTGTAGGCCTCGGTCGCCATGCCGGTGCCGGAGAGCAAGTCGCGAATGTCGCGCAGCCGGGCCGGCTGGCGATTGATCAGATATTCTCCCTCGCCATTGCGATACACGCGGCGGGTGATGTGCACTTCGGGCGTGTCGATCGGCAGCCGGCGCTCGCTGTTGTCGAACGACAGCGTCGTCTCGGCCGAGTTCAGGGGGCGGCGATGGGCCGAGCCGTTGAAGATGACGTCGGCCATCTCCTTGCCACGGAGACTTTTGACGCTTTGTTCCCCGAGCACCCACTTGATGGCATCGACGATGTTCGATTTGCCGGAACCGTTCGGTCCGACGACGACCGTGATGCCCTTGGGGAATTCGAGCCGCGTCTTGTCGGCGAAGCTCTTGAAACCGACAAGTTCCAGCGCCTTGAGCATGACTGCGGGCAAACCTGGGAAGAACGGCCGAACCATCGCCGGCGGCCGGGTGAGAGTGCGCCGGCGCCGTGCCGATAGGGCTATCTTACCAAACGGCGCTCCCCCCGGTGGGGCGGCCGATGCCAGTTTTTGGCCGGTTTTTTCCTGGCTTTTTCACCAGCCGTTCCGCACGCGCCCCGCTGCTGTCGGAGCCGACGGTCTACGGTCGCGTGACCAACATCACGACCAACACGACCAACACGACCATGCCTATCATCGTTTGGGTCTCCTTGCCCTGCGTCCCCCCGTAGTCGTCGCTGCGCTCGGCCCCTCCTTCGTCGGGCCTCACGCCGCTCGCTTGTGCCATGACCAGCCTGCGGCTGGTGCCCGGCACCGCTCGCTGGCAGGGCCAGGCACGGGAGGCTTACCTCCGTACACGCTTCGTCGAAAACAACTCCGGCACCGGATTCGCCACTTCGATCTGCCCGCGCGATTCGTTCTCGTCTCCTTCCGAATCCCCGCTCTCCTTCCGCCGATATTTGCGATTGCCGTTCGGGATAGCGTCGACTTCCAGCCGGCCGCTCAGGGCATGGGCCGTCTTGGCCTGTTGCAGTGCCAGCACGACGTCGGGATAGGTTCCGCCCAGCTCGACGATCGCGCGGATCACGTCGTCGACCTTGTTCGAAACCACCCGCTTCTGGTCGGCCTGGCCGACGGCAAACCGGCTGACGGTGATTTTTTCTCCCTCGCCGGCGTTGATCAAAATGTTGTTTCCGCCTTCGATCGACAGCGGCGTCCGCAGCGTTTGCTCGTGGCCGAAGACGACGATCTCCGGGCGGAAGCTGCGGGTGAGATGAATCATCGGCGGGCCGGCGGTCGACAGCACGTGGTAGTTGAAGCCGCCCAGCGACTCGCCCTTGATTACCGCGTCGTTCGGGTTCATCGCCCACAGGGCGCGGAAGGCGCCGTAACGGGTTTCGGCACTGGAAACGTCGAGCAGCTTGCGCAGTTCGTCATACGCGCCACCGTCGTCCATGGCGCTCAAGGCCGCCAGGGCAAAGGCCCGAAATGCAGGTTCATCCGTCGCCGCCTGGGCCAGCACCGGCGCGGCCCGCGTGTCGTCCAAATAGGCCAACGCCTCGGCCGAATAGCAGCGCACTTCCGGATCGCCGGAACCGATCGCTTTGACCAAGGTCGGAATCGCCGGCTTGCCGATCGCTTCCAATCGCAGCGCGGCCGTGGCGGCCGTCAAGGGATCGGCAAGCTGCCGCTCGAGCAATTGCAGCCGCTCGAATTGCTGGGTGTTCGATTCCTTGATCGCCAGCGAGCGCACCACCCGCATGTAGCGGCTGATGTTGTCCTTGTAGCGTGGGTGGACTTCCAGCACGATGAATTCGTCGGTCTTGGGAGTCGAAACGCCCTGCTTGATGCCATGATCGAAGTGGTGGAAGCGGTGATTCACCGCCTCGCCGATGCGAGCGCTCAGCGGCACCGAACGCTCGTTCGGGTTCAGAACGAGGCCCAGCGAGCGTGAGTGCAACACGGTGCCGCCCCCCAGCACCCGGCCGGTGGTCAGCGCGGTCGGATTGCTTTCGGTGCTGGCCGAGGGATCGACCAACACCGAACCGGTTCCCAAGGCCAGCAGGTGGCCGTCGCGAATCTGCTCGCCGAGCACGGCCAGTTCGGTCAGCCGGGATTCCATCAGCCAGCCGCCCCGCAAACTCGTCGTGCCGCTCCGCGAGGGAACCTGCACTTCGAGATCGAAATTGTCTCCCTTTTGTGCCCCCGGCGGCAGATAGCCGCGAACCAGAACCATGGCGTTGGCCGGGGAGGCGAGCACCTGGTTCGGGTTCTCGACGCCGCGCATCTGCATTTCGTGCAGCAACATCGCACGCTGCGGCGAGGGAGGCGGGTCTTCCCCGGTGCCATTCAGCCCGGTGACCATCCCCACCGCTTCGACCTGCACGTAGTCGTCGCCGTAAGCGCGGGCGACGTCGCCGACCAGCTTGGTGGTCGACTCGATGTCGGACGTGAATTCTTCCGGACTTTGCGAGCGCAGCGCGGGCCCGGCACAGCCCACCAGGGCGAGCAAACCCAGCACGATCCAAGCTCGGCACGGCTTCATGCCCTGCGCTCCGTTGGTCCAGTCGCTCCGCGCCTAGCCAAGACAGAAATCCTTCCTGGCAAGCAGGCTAAGCTGCGGGGTGGCAAGACTATCGGATCGGCAAAAAAGGGTCAAGCTCGCTTTACCCCCCGCCAAACCGATGCCCGTGGAGAGGTTGTGTCGCCGGACCAGGAGTGAGATAATGCGGTCGGGGAGGATGAGCCCAATTCATCCACGATCCCCAATTCCGCGCTTGACCCCGGCAACACCCCCCAGCGCTGTGGCGGCGTCTTTCGCCCCGCCGAGCGTCCCACCGCTGCTCGATCTTTGCGGACGAGGAATCCAAACGTGCCCCGCACAGCGATCTTCCTGCTCGCAATCGGTTTGCTGTCGGCCGTCGCCCCCTGGCAGTCACGCGGCGAAAGCACACCCCCTGCCGGCGAATCCGCGGCACCGCCGGCCGGCGTAATCGACGAGTCGACCAACACCCCTAGCCCAAAGCGCGAGCGAGGGGGAAAAGGTGATGCACCCTCGCTTGCGCTTCGGGCTAGTGACGCTGGCGCCTCCGGCGCTGCTTCGCCCGGCGAACTCCTGGCCCTTTCGATTGCCGATGGCCCCACGCGGCTTGTCGACCTCGACGGCCTCAGGCAGTTGGTCGTAGATGGCAAGTTTGCCGATGGACGAACACGCGATTTAACCGCAGCGGTCGAGTACACCGTCGAGCCGGTCGGCGTCGTCGAGGTTTCCGCGAGCGGTGTGGTGACGCCACTCGCCGATGGCACCGCCACGGTCGTCGCCACGGCAACCAGCGGGCTGACGGCGCGCGTGGAACTGACGGTTGCCGATCGCACCACGCCCCCGAAGATCGATTTTGCCAACCAGGTTGTCCCGGTCTTCACCAAGGCGGGCTGCAACGCTGGCAGTTGCCATGGCAAGCTCAGCGGGCAGAGCGGTTTTCGACTGTCGCTGCTCGGCTTCTATCCCACCGACGACTATACCTACCTGGTCAAAGAAGACCGCGGCCGTCGGCTGTTTCCGGCCGCACCGGCCAACAGCCTGGTGCTGAAAAAAGGGACGAACACCTATCCGCATCGCGGCGGCGAGCGAATTCATCCAGGCACGCTCGAACACGAGCTCCTACTGCGCTGGATCGGCCAGGGCATGCCGGAACCGGCCGCCGATGCTCGGCACGTCGAGCGCGTCGCGATCGTCCCGCACGATCGGGTGCTCGATCGGCAAGGTCGGCAGCAACTGGCCGTACTGGCCTATTGGAGCGATGGTCGCGTGACCGACGTCACGCATTTCACTCACTTCGAATCGAGCACACCCGAACTGGGCGACGTCACTCCGCAAGGCTTGCTGACCACGCGCGGAGCGGTGGGCGACGTGGCCGTGATGGTGCGCTACCAAGGGCAAGTCGATGTTTTTCGCGGCCTGATCCCGCTGACGGCCGAATTGGCCACCGTCCCCTCGCCGCGGAACTTCATCGACGAAATCGTGTTCGACAAGCTCAAACGGCTCGGCATTCCTCCT
>DATJTR010000603.1:0-2342 GCA_035503215.1 Pirellulales bacterium | reverse complement strand
CCTGGGTTTTGCGTGGGGGGGAGTTCTGGGGGGGGCAGGGAATCCATTAATTATCGCAGGGAAAAAACCTTACCGCAAGCGTGCGGCGAGACCGTTTTTCCGGCTAGAACCAAAGCGAGAATACGGCTTGAGTGACACAGGGCACGTAGCGACCGCGCCACGCGGTTTCGTGCCGGGCAGCGTTTTGCTAGCATGCGCTCGCGACTTTTTTGCCGCCCCAGGAACTCCCCATTCGACCCCAGCGGAGCGCCGCGCCCGTGTCTGTCAGCCCGATGATGAAGCAGTATCAGGACGCCAAGGCGAGTTGCCAGGGGGCGATCTTGCTGTTTCGCATGGGCGATTTTTACGAGATGTTTTTCGAGGACGCCAAGACCGCGGCCCGCGTCTTGAATCTCGCCCTCACCAGCCGCGAGAAAGGGGAAAACGCCGTGCCGATGGCCGGCTTCCCCTATCACCAACTCGAAAACTACTTGGGCAAGTTGGTCGCCGCGGGATTGCGCGTGGCCGTGTGCGACCAAGTGGAAGACGCCCGCCAGGCCAAGGGGCTGGTGCGGCGCGACGTGACGCGGATCGTCAGCGCCGGCACACTGACCGACGAAGCCCTGCTCGACCCGCGCGAGAGCAACTACCTGGCGGCGATCGTGGCCAGCGAGCCGGCGGGCCTGGCTTGGATCGATCTCTCGACCGGCTCGTTTCAGGCGGCCTGTTTTCCCTTGGCCCGGCTGAATGACGAACTGGCCCGCGTGGCGGCGGCCGAAGTGCTGCTGGCCGAGGACAGTCCGTGGGACCCGCCGCCAGCTGGCGGCAAGCTGCTCGTGACGCGGCGGCCCGGCTGGGCATTTGCCGCACAAACGGCCACGCAGGCGCTGGTGCGGCATTTCGAAACGGCCACGCTGGAAGGATTTGGCTTCGACGACTGCGACGAGCCGGCGATTCGCGCCGCCGGTGCGGTGCTGGAATACCTGGTCGAAACGCAAAAGACGTCGCTGGCCCACATCGATCGCTTGGAGCATTACAACTCTGGCGATCGGCTGCAGATCGACGAAGCGACGCGGCGCAGCCTGGAATTGACGCGCACCTTGCGCGAAGGGCGGCGCGAGGGTTCGCTGCTGGCGGTGCTCGACCGGACCGTGACGCCGATGGGTTCGCGACTCTTGGGCGAATGGCTGGCCAATCCGCTGGCCGAACGGGGCGCAATCGACGAGCGGCTCGACGCGGTGGCGGAGCTCGTGGCCGATGGATCGTTGGCGGCGGCGCTGCGCGAAACGCTCGCCGCGGTTTACGACTTGGAACGGCTGGTGGGACGGGTGACGACCGGCCGAGCCAGCCCGAGGGACTTGAGCTTTGTCGCCCGCACGCTGGCCGCGCTGCCGGGGCTGAAAGCCAAGCTCACCGCGCGGCGGAGCACGCTCTTGGGCCGGCTGGAAGGGCAGATCGATTTGTGCCCGGACGTGCGGGCGAAATTGGAGCACGCGCTGACGGACGATTGCCCGCTGGTGAGCCGCGAGGGAGGCTTCATCCGGCCCGGCTTCCATGCGCCGCTCGACGCGCTGCGCGATCTGGCCAGCGGCGGCAAGCAATGGATCGCCGCATATCAGGCCAAGGAGGCGGAGCGGACCGGCATCCCGAACTTGAAGGTCGGCTTCAACAAGGTGTTTGGCTATTACTTGGAGATCACGCACGCGCAGAGCGGCAAGATTCCGCCCGAGTACATCCGCAAGCAGACGGTTAAAAATGCCGAGCGGTACATCACGCCGGAACTGAAGGAATACGAAGAAAAGGTGCTCTCGGCCGACGAGCAGGCCCAGACCCTGGAATTCGAGCTGTTCTTGGAACTGCGTGATCTAGTGGCGGCGGCATCGCGGCGGTTGCGCGGCACCGCCGCGGCGTTGGCCCAGTTGGACGTGCTGGCCGGACTGGCCGAGCAGGCCCGGCGGCGGAATTACTGCCGGCCGACGATCGTCGACGAGCCCGTGATGGACGTGACCGACGGCCGGCATCCGGTGCTCGATGCCCTGTTGGCCGAGGGCTCGTTCGTGCCGAACGACGTGACGGTGGGGGGCGAATCGGGGGTGGTGTTGCTCGTGACGGGGCCGAACATGGCGGGCAAGAGCACGTTCATCCGCCAGGTGGCGCTCATCGCACTGATGGCGCAGATGGGCAGCTTCGTGCCGGCGCGGCGCGCGACGATCGGCCTGGCCGATCGGATTTTCGCCCGCGTGGGAGCCAGCGACGAATTGGCCCGGGGTCAAAGTACGTTCATGGTCGAAATGACCGAGACCGCGCGGATCTTGAACTTGGGGACGCGGCAAAGCCTAGTGATTCTCGACGAGATCGGCCGG
>DATJTR010000602.1:0-4706 GCA_035503215.1 Pirellulales bacterium | reverse complement strand
GTGGTGCTTCCCCATCGCGCAGCACGAGCCGATAGCTCGTCTTCCAGAGCGGCGATTCCTGGATGTAGCCGACGCGGACCGGCCGCTCGCCGGCGCCGGCGAAGCGGAGCGTGACGTTTTTCTTGTCGCGCGAGTGGCTTTGCGTGAGAATCGCCAGCGCGTCCTGCAACTCGGCGTTCAATCGTTCGTTTTCCAAGCGGATCTCGCCCGCCTGATTCAACGCAACGCTCCGCAGACCGGTCGCCGTCACCAGGTTGAGCATTTCGACTTCGACGACTTCATCCTTGCCAACTTGTTGCTCACGTGTTTCGATCCCCAAAATCTTTCCGGTTACCGGCATCGGCAATTCGACCGTGACACGTTCGCCGCGGACCTGCCGCAGCAGGTCGCCGACCGACGGCTCCTGCGTCAGATCGACCGAAAACGTTTTCAAGGTTTTCGACACCGGATCGCGCGAACCGTAGGTAACGGTCGAAATCTTTCCGCCACCGCGATCTTCGAGCACCATGCTCTTCAAGAGGTCGTTGATGTCGGCGACGTTGAATTTCAAATCGACTTCGGCGTCGCCTGTGACTTTGCCCTGGTGTTCGAAGAAGCCGACCCCCGATGTGAACAGCACCACGCGGCTGATGGGTAGCGTGGCCGGAGGATCTGCGGCGCGTGCCGTTGCGCTGAACACTGACGCGACGATGCCGGCAGCAAACGACGCCAGCGCGCAGCATGAGACTCGTTTCGCCATGACTTCACTCCTCTTCTTGCTAGAGATGATGTTGCGGCGGATCCGCCAATTCTGTTCCATCGGCCGCCTGCCTGCGCTTCCGCGGAGCACGCGTAGCCGGAACCGATTGTAAGCCGCTCGGTTGCCACGATCCAAAAACAGCGTCGGAGTTTTATTGGCGACGACACCAACCAGGGCTTCGAGGACCGTCGATCGCAGCACCGGAGCCTTGCGAATCGTTAAGAATCGCCGCGCGGATCGTGAAATGTTTCACGTGCGTGGTTCTTTGCCGGCCAGCGAACGCCGCGGTACGATGAAGCAGACTAGAGAGGAGGCGAACATGCGTGGTGCATTCTCACATTTCGTGCGATCGGCTGGATTGCCGATCGTTTTGGCTGCTCTTGCTTTCACGCCAAATCGGACCATGGCTCAAGGCATGAACGGGATGTTGGCCGCTGCCTTCGATCAGCAGCAGTGGACGAGCGGCAAGGTCGAGGAAGTACAACGGACGATCTCCGCGCACGGCAAAGCGGCCGACGAGGCCGAAAGACGCATTCGAGCGGCCCTGCGGTTTCCCTTTATGGGTGAGACCGGAACCACCACTCTGACGGCATTTCTGGCCGACCTGGCACGTCGCGCGGGAATCGGGATACATGTCGACGAGCGTGTGCTGGCGGAGGCATCGATCGCCCTCGACTCTCCGGTGAGGATCGATTTTGATGGCGTATCTTCCCGAGCGGCTCTCGATATGGTTCTCGACCGGCTCGATCTTGACTGGACCGTTCAAAATGAGTGCTTGCTGGTTTCCACTCGTGACAAGGTGGCCAACGTTCTGATTACCAAAGTCTATCCGGTGCGCGACCTAACGACCTTGCGGTGGCCGGACGGCAGGCGGACCGTGGACTACACGGCGATCATTCAAACGATCACGGATACGTTGGCGCCGACGACCTGGGACGAAGTCGGCGGTCCGGGCGCCATCGCTGTGTTTGCTTCGAGGGGGGCGATCGTCGTCAGCCAGACGCGCGAAGTTCACGAAGAAATCGAAAACCTGCTCAACGCGCTGCGGCAATCCCGAAGCGATCAGCCCGCGTTCTACCGCGCCGAATCGCGCACGCGGCATCACGTTTTGCACCACCACGACCGGCCGCCGTCGCCTCCACCGGCCGCGGCCAGCTATTATGTCGTCACTCCCACCGCCGCCTGGTCCCGTCCGCGTCTGCACGAATAAGTTATCGGTGTTCACCTCAGAGCGTGGCACGGTCGCGACAAAGCTGCATCACGGAAACGAACGCAATGAAAACGAGTCATTCGCTGTCGGTCATCTTCGCGCTGGTAGCGGTATGGTCGCTGCTGCCGGGTACTGCCCGCGCACAGCTCATGGTCGCACCACTGCGTACGCTGTCGACCGACGAGCTGAAGGCGCTGATGCCGAGCGAAGAAACTCGCGCTGCCGAAGCGAGGTTGCAAGCCCTCTTGGCAAAACCATTTAGGGCAAAGTTCGACCATAAGCCGCTCGCCGAGGCGATCGGCATCATCGCCAAATCGTGCGGCGTGCCGATCGAGATTGATCAAAAAGCGCTCGCAGAGGCATCGATTCCGGCCGATCTGCCGATCGACTGCGACCTTCCGCCGATTTCGCTCCGCTCCGCGCTCGACTTGATTTTGGAACCCACGGAGCTTGTTTGGGCCATTCGCGACGAGCGGCTGCTGCTCACGACACGTCACGAAGGAAACAACCCGCTCATTACGAGGTTGTATTCGCTAAAAGATTTGATGCCGTCGTGGCGCGCGGAAGATCGGCTGGGCTTGGAGCCCTCGACGATTGCTCTGGCCGTCGAGCGCTCGATTTGCGAAGAGAGCTGGTTCGAGCGGGGCTCGTCATTCGACGAACCGACAGGGCCCGATTGCAAGTTCGTCTTGCCGCCTGCGTTGCTCGTTTCCCAGACGGCAAGGGCGCACCAAGAAATCGCGATCTTGCTTGAGGCATTACGCCAGGCCCGCGAGCGGCAGCGCTTGGGCTCTGAGTCCGCTCCACCGAAAGACTTGTCTGCGGAGTCGCTCAAGCCAATTGCGATTCAGCCCGAAGCCCAGCGAATCGCGGCGGAGCGTATTCGCGCCATGATGCGAAAGCCCTACTCAGGGCACTTCGAGGACGTGCCACTGTCGAAAGCCCTCGCCGAGGTCGCGCGAAGCACGGGGCTGCCGATGTATGTCGACTGGGATGTGCTAGGCTACGCTTCAATAACGCCCGATACGCCGATAACTTGCCATTTGGCGGGCATGTCGCTGAGCGCGTCCCTTCACGTGATCCTGGAAAGAGTCGGGCTTGGTTACGCCGTCCGCGACGAAGTGCTGTTTGTCTCTACCCAAGACAAGCTTTCCAATTTCGCTGTCGCCAAAGTCTATCCCGTCCGCGATCTGGTTGGTGGCCGTGCGCCGCTTGACGGCTACTACCTCGGCTTGGCCCAATTGATCACCGATTTCGTCTCCCCGACGACCTGGGAAGGAGGTGGACCACCACCGATCGAAGGCGTTCGTTCGGCGGGTGCAATCGTCTTTTCCCAAACCGAAACCGCCCACCAGCAAGTTGAGGTACTGCTCACCGCCTTGCGGACAGCACGCGACCGGCAGCGGTCGGCATTTGACAAGGCCGGTGCGGATGAAAACACCGTGAACGAATCCATGCAGCCGATCACGGTTCAAACCGACTTGCAACAAGCCACCGAAAAACGCATCCGCGAGCAGCTGGAAAAGCGATTCTCGCTGTGTCTGAACGGCAAGCCAAACTCTCAAGCGCTCAGCGAAATCATGCGCGTGACCGGCGTGCCGATCCACTTAGCAAGATCGGCTATCGAGGCGCGAGCGCCCCTCGATCTCTCTGCGGTTACTTTAAACGCCGATTTCAGTTTGCGCAGTCAGCTCGATTCCATCGTTTCTAGAGCAAACCTCGCGTGGACGTTCGGCGATGAATGCCTGCTAATTACTACCCGCGACGAGGCAGCCGACGAGCACATTTTGAAGGTCTATCCCGTTCGGGATCTCATTGACCGACCCTTTCCCGGTGAGGGCCGCGCGCGGTTCAATCCGCGGCTCACCTCTGATGAAGATCTTGACCTATGGGGCGCCGCCCAGTTCTATCGCGAAGCCGACGCGATCGCTGCGTCCGAGACACGTGCGGCCCACGGGCGAATTCAAGGGTTCTTGGGTCTTGTGCGGGCGGCACGCCGGCAGAGGGGCGAGGCAGCCGCCGCTCCAGGCTTACCGCAGCCCCCCATCGGGCTCGACCAACCGCAGCAGAGCGACGCGGCCAAACGTTTGCAGACAACTCCGCCCGCGCCCGCCAAGTAACAGAGCTTGAATTCAAATTCGAGCCCGCCGAGCTTCCGCTGGCATGGCTGTCCGGTGCCATTTGCACGCCAAAGCTTGAACAATTAAGATCGCAGCTTCTAAATCAGCGGAAAAACGGCCCCAAAACCACAGACACGAGGAGTACGACGAGCGATGGCCAACGAAACCAATGTCCACTGGCACGAACACAGCGTCAGCCGTGCCGAACGCGAAAAACTCAACGGCCACGCCGGCTGCGTAATTTGGTTCACCGGACTCTCGGCCTGCGGCAAGAGCACGATTTCCAATCTGGTCGATCACAAGCTGCACAGCCACGGCATTCACACCTACGTCCTCGACGGCGACAATATCCGCCACGGCCTCAACGCCGGTCCCGGCATGCTCAAGGAGCGGCACGGCGAAGATTTCGCCAAGCGGTTCGGCATCGGCTTTTCGGCCATCGACCGCGAAGAGAACATTCGCCGCATCGGCGCCGTGGCCAAGTTATTCAGCGAAGCGGGCTTGATCGCACTCACCGCCTTCATCAGCCCTTATCGCCGCGACCGCGACGCCGTGCGTGCTAGCATGCCCGCGGGGGAATTCATCGAGATTTTCGTCGATGCGCCGCTGGAGGTCTGCGAAGCCCGCGACCCCAAGG
>DATJTR010000601.1:0-3533 GCA_035503215.1 Pirellulales bacterium | reverse complement strand
CCCTGTTTCAGATTCTGCTCGAAAAGACGCTGGCGCGGTCTCGGGCGGCCGGCGCCGCGATTCCGGTCTACTTGATGACCAGTCCCGCTACAAATGACGAGACAGTCGCGTTCCTTGCCAAGCACGACCGCTTTGGACTGGCGGAGCGCGATCTCACGATTTTCTGCCAGGGCACGATGCCGGCGGTCGATGCTGACACGCACCAATTGCTGCTGGCTGACCGCGGCGCTCTCGCACTCAGCCCCGACGGCCACGGCGGCCTGTTGGCAGCGTTGGCGGCCTCGGGCGCATTGGCCGACGCCCGCCACCGCGGCCTGCGATATCTGTTTTACGTTCAGGTCGACAATCCTCTGGTATCGATCGGCGACCCGGAATTCCTGGGATATCACATCGATCGTAAAAGCGAAGTTTCGACGCAGGTGGTGGCTAAACGCACGCTGCGGGAGAAGGTCGGCAATGTGGTTTCGATCGACGGCAAGCTACAGATTCTGGAATACAGCGATCTGAACCCGCTGGGCGACGAAATCGTCGATCGGCGTGGCGACGACGGTTCGGCCGTATTCTGGGCGGGAAACATCGCGGTCCACATTTTCGACCTGGCCTTCTTGGATCGGGTGGCCGGTTCGGCCGAGGGCCTGCCCTTTCATTTTGCCCGCAAGGCGGTTCCCTTTATCGACTGCCGGAGCGGCCAGAGGGTGGAACCCGAGCAGCCCAATGCTCTGAAATTCGAGCGCTTCATCTTCGATTTGTTGCCGGCGGCCGAGCGGGCAATCGTGTACGAAGTCGATGCCGAGACTGCCTTTGCGCCCGTGAAAAACGCACCGGGGGAGGCCTCGGATACGCCCGAAACGGTCCAGCGGCAGATGATCGCGCTCGCCGCACGCTGGCTCAGGGAGGCCGGCGCACGGGTCGATCCCGACGTGCCGGTCGAGATCAGTCCCCTGCTGGCACAGGACGCGGCTGAGTTGGCCGAGCGGATCCCCCCCGGACTGCATGTGACCGGTGCGCAACAGTTTTGCTAGGATCGGGCCGGCGAGGGACGATGCCGTTTTTCCCCTCTTTTTGGTGTCTTGCTGGACTCCGTTTGATTAGGCTCGACAGTTCCGGCAATTCCCCGCCCCCCACGATGCGGGAAGAGTCCGTGACCGGCCGCGAACAATCCGACGACTCGAAAGGTGAACGATAGTCATGCTGCATGCGGTAATCATGGCTGGTGGTGCGGGAACCAGGTTCTGGCCCGCCAGCCGCGCCGATTGGCCCAAACAACTTTTGGCCCTGGTCGGCAAGCGGACGATGATTCAATCCACGGTTGACCGGCTGAACGGCCTGGTGCCGGGCGAACGGACCTGGGTGGTGACGAACCGGCGGCTGACGGCGGCGATTGCGGAGCAACTGCCCGGCGTGGGGACCGAACAGATTCTGAGCGAACCGTGCAAGCGTGACACGGCCCCCTGCATCGGGCTGGCGGCACTGGAGATCGTACGAGACGATCCCGATGCCGTGATGGCGGTGATGCCGGCAGATCACGTCATCCAGCCCGAGCGTGCGTTTGTCCAGGCAATCGAATTCGCGGCCCGCCTGGTGGCCGACGATCCGGAGCGAATCGTCACGTTCGGTGTGACGCCGACCTACCCGGCTCAGTCGTTTGGCTACATCGAGCGCGGGGCACCGCTGACGGGCCTCGGCGCCGAGGAACCCAAGGTTTTCCGGGTAGCCAAGTTTCACGAAAAGCCGAAGGCCGACGTCGCGCGGCAATATTTCGATTCTGGCAAGTTCTACTGGAACTCGGGCATCTTCATCTGGCGGGCCCAGACGATCATCGACGCACTCACTCGGTATCAGCCCGAGATGGTCGAACATCTAAAGCGAATCGCCGCCGCTCGCGACCAGGGGGATTATCAAGCGGTGCTGGAGCGCGAATTTGCCGCGATACGCCCGATCTCGATCGATTATGCCGTGATGGAGAGAACGTTGAACGATCCGGCCCAGCCGACGGGCAAAGTGGTGGTGGTCGAGGTGCCGTTCGAGTGGGACGACGTCGGCAGTTGGCAGGCCATCGGCCGGCTGAACGCCGCCGATGACGACGGCAACGTGATCGAGGGACGGCATGTCGGCGTGGCCACGAAAAACACGATCGTGCGCAGCGACGACAAGCACCTGGTGGTAACGATGGGCATCAAGGACTGCATCGTGGTCCATACGCCCGAATCAACGCTGGTAGCGAACAAGCACGACGAAGAATCGATCCGCGAATTGATCAAATTGATCGAAGAGCGCGGTTGGCATGAATACCTCTGACGATGTCGGTGCGGAATTCGCCGGCGGAAGCAGTCCGCCCCTGGTGGCAAGTTCTGCGCGCCCGAATTGGCGCCTGCCGACGCTGGGCGGCCGGCACCTGTGGGGCGACGAACTGTTCTTTCACGGCTGGCACATCCAGCGCAATGCCGTCTCAGGACACTGCCGGCTGCTCGATGCCGGCAATTGGCGGCATGCTTGGGGAACGTACGAGCATTGTCTCGCCCGCCTGCGTCAAATCCGCACCGAGCGGCAACTGCCGCCGATGCAGGGTTCGGGATTGATTGTGTTGCACGGCCTGGTCCGCAGTGCGGCGCACATGGCGCCCTTGGCGCGGTATTTGCGCAAGCACACGCGACACACCGTGTTCAACGTCACCTACCCCACGACCCGCGGCTCGCTGGACGACCACGCGCAGCAACTGGCGCGGATCATCGATCGCTTGGAAGGGATTGAGAACCTGCAGTTTGTGGGGCACAGCTTGGGCAATCTGGTCCTGCGCCGGTATTTGGCCAGCGCTAGTGACGAGCAACGCGCTCGCGTCGGGCGGATCGTGATGCTCGGCCCGCCGAATCTATCGGCCCGCATGGCCGAGGTTTTCGGCCGCCAGAAATGGTTTGGCCTGCTGCTGGGGAAAGCCGCCTCGCAACTGCGCTACTTGCCCGAGGCCCAGGCGCGGTTGGCGGTGCCCGCCTGCCCCTTCGGCATTATTGCCGGAGGCCGCAATCGCGCGCGGGGTTACAACCCGTTTCTGGCCGGCGATAACGATCTATTGGTCGACGTGGCGAGCACGCGCTTGCCGGGTGCCGCCGATTTCGTGGTGGTGCCGGTGATTCACGCGGCGATGATGGTTCATCCGCTGGTGCAACAGTACACGTTGCGATTCCTGGAAACCGGCGCCTTTATTTCTACGGAGCACCGCCAGCCGATTCATCAAGCCGGCTAATGGGAAGGGAAGGCCATAATGGTTTTATCGGTCATAAGGAAGCCAGCAGTCGCGCACCCGACCAAGTACGGCACCGAGATGACAGCCACGACGATCGAACTATACTAGGTGTTTACCTCTCGGTCGACCGTGGACGCCCAGGTTCCGCATTGCGCATGGAGATCGTTTCGATGCCCAAGATTCTGGCCATCTCAGGGATGGTCGTGGCTGGATTGCTGCTCTTATTCTTCGGCTTGGATGCCGCATCGACGATCTTCGGCCGCCCCAGCCTGACGATGGATATCCTGTTTTT
>DATJTR010000600.1:0-2201 GCA_035503215.1 Pirellulales bacterium | reverse complement strand
TCGCCTGGTGTCCGAGGCCGAGCCAGCCGCAAAGCCGCCCCGCCGGCTCGGAACGATGAAGGGAACCGTCCTCTACATGGCGCCTGACTTCGACGCACCGCTCGAGGATTTCAAGGACTACATGGAATGAGGCTGCTGCTTGGCGCTCGTACGACGTTCAACTTTTGGTGAGGAACGGCCACTCCGAGTGCCGCGTACATGAAACCAAGACGCGTTGAGCTGGGCGCGAACGACGAAAAGGCGAGAGGGGAGATTCGCAGGCATTTGGAGTTGGGAGCCTGTAACCATACGCTGTCGCGAAAGTTACTCGACCGCTTTTCTACCGCAGGCGGGCCGGTGGCCGCACTGATTCCGCCGTGGGTCAATCTGAGCCAGATCGCCGGGTACAACGTAGGATCCGTCGCGCCGCCCCACAGCCCGGCGTACTACGCGCCGGGTGAAAGCCCTCGCGATCTACTTGTCGAATTCGTCCTCGCGTACTTGCAAACTGCCGCGGACGCGGTCGTTGTATGCGAGAATTCGGGGGCGGCCCGGGAGACGCTCAAAATATGGACCTGGAGCCAGCCGCCACGAGCGTCAAGTTTGGGGGACGACGAGATTTATTACATCCTGCAGTCGTCACATGCCGATCCTGAAATGATCGACGCCGCGCTCAGCGACTCGCTTGGCCATTGGACAGCGGCCGCCTGTTCATCGAGCGGGGAGATCCCGAATGGCGATATGCCGGATGATTCGTTTCTGGACTTGATTGTCGAGAATACCGAGCACATTTTACTTTCGGCGTTCGATGACGATGGATACCTAATATGGTCGCCGACAGTGCGCCTAGATTGAGAATGTCCGGGGGCAGGCGCTGCCGGCCGTGCCGCTCGGGGGATCTCTAAGCCGCCCCGTCCCCCTGCACGCGAAAACTCGTGTCGGGGAATTCGCGGATGAACCGGCCGCCGAACGCGCCGGCCGGCGTGTGAAAGCCGGCAGCCACGGCGCCCCCTTGCACCCGTTCCACCGCGGCCAGGGCGGTGAGCACCGTCAGGGCATAGCCGCCGGGCGTTTCCAGCGTGGCCGAAACCTGCCGGCCGACCCGATCCGTTACGCGTCCCCACAGGTGGCAGCGATCGCGCTCCAGGGCGGCCGCGTCGGGGCCCGGCGGGCCCCGGTCGATCAGCCGGGTCGCCAGTCGAGCGATCGCCGGCGAGCCGAGCATCTTGAGCGGCCCACGAAAGAGCCGCAGGGCCGCGATCGCGGCGCGCGGCATCGCCGTGTAGACTTCGATGTTCGGAATCTTCGTCGTGTGATACGCGCTCGACACGTCTCCCCAGGGAATCGTCACGCCCCACCGCGGCCGGTCGGCAAACGCGATCCGCTGCGATTTCCAAGCGGTCGCCACGCGCTCGATGCGGCCGTCGATCCGTGCCCGCCCGCCCGTGGGCATGGCGGCCAGCACCGTCTTGGCCGTGCCGCGGCTGGCCCGCCCCTCCATGGCAAAGGCCAGCTCCAGGCGACTGGCCTCCGGCAACCGCTCGGCCAACAGCGCCGCCAGGCAATCGGTCGGCACCACGTCGAAGCCCACCGCCGGCATCAGCGCGATTCCGGCATGCCGGGCGTGATCGTGATGCCGCGCGGCCAATTCAATCACGTCGATTTCGCCGGTGATGTCCAGATAGTTGACCCGTGCCGCCACGCAGGCCGCGATCAGCGGCTGAGCGGTGCGGGCGAACGGGCCGGCGCAGTTCAGCACCGTCCCGGCACCTTCGAGCGCCGCGGCCAGATCGGTCGGCACGTCATCGGGCGAGAAGCAGCGGCTCGGGCAACCGAGCTCGCTGGCCAGTGCCGCGATCGCCGCGGCGTTGCGCCCGGCCAGAATCGGCCGCTGCCCGGCGCGGGCCGCCTGCCGCGCGATGAGGGAGCCGGTATAACCGTTCGCGCCGTACAGCAGCCAGTTCTTGCCGTCGCTCATCGCTCACTCGGTATTTGCAGTTCGCGGGGCAAAACCTCGGCACGGGATGATCGCAAACAAAGGTCAGGGCAAACCGGCCGGCGTCGGTCAGGAGTTTTGCTCTCGGTCGGGATCGCGCACCTGGATCTCCTCGCCGACCACCCGCACCTCGAACACCCGTGTTTTGATGCGCGGGCTGTCGCACCAGGTGCCGTCGGTCACGCGGAACCGCCAGGCATGCCAGGGACACATCACCACGTCGTCG
>DATJTR010000599.1:0-12420 GCA_035503215.1 Pirellulales bacterium | reverse complement strand
GCGGGCAAACGCAGCTTGCGCCAATTGCCGGCGCAGTTCCAAGGTCGTTGAGCCACTGGCGCTGATCTGCTCGAGGATCTCGGCGTACTGCTCGGGATCGGTCGAGACGGTGACAAAGGCCTGATTCTTGGCCGCCGCGCGAATCAGGCTGGGACCGCCCACGTCGATCTGCTCGATCGCTTCCTCGAACGTCGTTTGCGGCCGCGCCACCGTCGACTCAAACGGGTAGAGCGTCACCACGACCAGCTCAAAGGTCACGATGCCGTGATCGGCCAAGGCCTGTAAATCGTCGGGGCGATCGTGGCGCGCGAGAATGCCCCCGTGAATCTTGGGGTGGAGCGTCTTTACCCGTCCGTCGAGCATCTCCGGAAAACCGGTGTACTCGGCGACGTCGCGCACCGCGATTCCTTCTCCCTTGAGAAACTCGCGGGTTCCGCCGGTGCTATAAATCTCCACGCCGGCCGCAGCCAGACCTTTGGCAAACTGGGACAAGCCCATTTTGTCGCTGGTGCTGATCAGCGCACGACGAATGCGCGGCGAATTCATCAACAGCCCCTTCTCATCTCCCTGCCGCCGCTTGACGACAGCGGGCAATCCCCGGAGCATCCAGCTCCGCTTTGGCAGTCTGCCCTTGTGTTTACGGGTTTGTCGCCTGGGAGTCAACCGGCTGTCAGAGCGGGGTTTTGCTCGGGCGAAGGCCGAACTAATGTCGCCGCATCGAGTTATCGGATTCGCGGCGAAAACTGCCCGATCCAGGGTGCTTAAAGAGGCCCGCAAAGACGCGGCCGGCCGAGGAGCCGACTGGGGCGTTTGTCCCTGGCGATCAATTGAACGGGTTCTTCTCCTCACCGTCCTTTTTTTCGTCGGGCATCGCCTCTTCCTCGTTTTCTTCGGCCCCGTCTGCCGGTTTTTCTTCTTCCGGCATATTTTCGGCGGCCGGAGCCTCTGCTTCCTCTTTGGGAGCTTCCTTTTCGTTCTTGGCTTCCTCGCGCTTCTTCTTTTCGGACTTGCCGGACTCTCGATTCAGTCGTGGCGGGATGTAGACGATCGGCTTGGCCTGGCTCAGTTCACGCAAGCATTGCAAGACGCCTGAGTCGGAAGCCAGATAGATGCGATCGGTTTGTTGGTTGATCAGCTTACGCTGCACGTCGCCCAAAGGCATCGTCGCGAGCAGCGTACCTCGTTGCGAATCGAGAATTGCCAGCCTGTCGAGAGAATCGATGGCATACACACGCGACGCGCTCAAGGCGCAGAATTGCGTGATGTTCGGCGCGAACCAGCGCCGGTCGCCGGTGTGACCGTCCAAGGCGAACATCCCTCCCGCATCGCGCACTACGAACACTTCGCCGTTGATCGCGGCAGGTTGTTTGCTGATCGTCGAGCCGGCAGGAAACTTCCAGGGGGTCTGGCCGGTCTCTTCGTTCAGCGCGTAAACAAATCCGCTGAGCGAGCAGGCGTAGATGAACGGAGCCCAGTCGGCGGGGCGAGAGGCGATTTCTGCGCCGGTTTCCACCCGCAATCGCACTTTCGGCGGATCAGCGTCGCCGACATAGAAGAAGCCACGATCGGTCGTCCAGGCAAGGCTGCCACTCGACAAAACCGGCTGCGTCGAGATTCGTCCCGCGGCTTGGTATACCCACGGCAAGGCGTGCTGATCCTCGAGATCGAAACCTTCGACCAGTCCGCTGACCCTGCAGACAAAGACCATCGTGTCGCTCAGCACGGGGCCGGTGCCGGGAGAACCCTTGAGGACGCGCTCGAATTTTTGCCTTCCGCTTACGCGATCGAGCACATGCAGGGTGGTGCCGTTGATGACCGCAAGATATTGAGAATTGACTCCCGGCGCGAAAGCGATCTGGCTGGTCTTGCCAATTTGAGCCGACCACAGCTTTTTGCCGGTTTCGGCGTCGAGAGCGTGGACCATGCCGTGCTTTGTTTGGACGTACAAGGCTCCGTCGAATTGAGTGATATAGGCGATGCGATCGATCGACCGGTTGAGATCGATCTGAGCGCGCCAGGCCCGCGTCAGCCCGTGACGTGCGAGCGTCGTCTCGGGAACCAGGCTTTGCGCGTGCGCAACGGTTTGCCACGCCAGAATCCCGCCCAGCCAAATCGCAAAAACGCGCCTTGCCAACATGAGGAAATCCTCTTTGCTTTTCCGCCTCGCGGCATGTACCCGACGTCAACGACCGCGTGCCGCGTCGGCCGGACCGACTTCGCGCCCTGGTCGAAGGCCGCGTGGTCCCTCTATCATAATCAGCGGATCGAACGGGGGCGAAAGTCCACGGCGAATGCCGGTCGATGGTCGCCGTTCGACCGAATTTCCCGATTTTCCCGTACAACCCGTGGGAATCCTGCCGCACGGCAATTCGTGGGCCGCATGAATCTGACCTGGACGACGAGCATTTCCGCCGGGGCACTGCATGCCGCCCGAGCGCTTTCGCTGGGGCAGTCGCCGGTCGATCTGGCGTTGGCCGGAAGACTTCGTGTGGCTGCCGAAGCGGTCGCCGCGGCAGTCGCGGCCACAGGGTTGCCCGCCAAGGCCGTCTGGCGGCATTTATTTCCTCTCGCGGCCAGCCTGTCGTCGGCCGACCATTCGACTGCCGACTCGGCGAAGGCCTATTGCGCCGTAGCGGCGCGAGCAATGGAATGTCTTGAGCTGCGCGCGACCGGGCCGATGGTCGATTCACTGGGTGTAGCGCTCGCCGATTTCGAAGCGGCCTACGTTGCGGCCCTGCCGCACGCCGCCAGCGAAATGCCGCTGCGCATCGAACCATTGCGCAGCCAATGGGAAGCGCGCGGCCCTGGTCTGCTTTGGGGCGTGCGGCGGATGACGAGTGTCGACTGGTTGGTTCCCGCGGCCACGATCGTGCTCGTTCCCCCACTCTTAGGCGGAGCGGGGCAGGCCCATCCAGCCTACAATTTCGTGACGTTCGAGGCGCTGCTGGCGAACCCGATCGCCAGACTGCCGGAGGTGCTGCGGCTGGGCTGGCTCTTGGCGCAGCTCAACCCGGCCCTGGCACTTGGTGAGCTGGAAGGGCGCGCCGCGGCCTGGGGTTTGTTGCCGGTGGTACTGGCCGCGGCGGAGGAAGTCGAATTGGCTCATGCCGACCGAGCCGACTTCGATTTGGCCGCAGTCGCGTGGTTGAATTTCCCTTCACGGGCCGATACGGTTTGGCAGTGGTGGGGGAGCCACCTGCAAGGCCAGCACGACTGGCGTACGGGTTTGGCAGAGCTCGCCAGGTTGCTGGCAAAGGATGATTGATGGCCAGGTCGGAAATGGGCTCGCCACACAGCCTCAAACGCCCTGATCTCAGGGCAACCGCCGGCCGTCCTGCGGCCGAATTGCAGTCTTCGATTCGCTAGGACGTCGGCCGCACCATGATTCAAACCACCCCCGTTTCAGCCTGCCACGGTCGATGAATCGCTTCCTCCGCTTTCTTGGACCGCTGTTCGCGCTTTTGGTCTTCGCGCTGGCGATCTGGGCACTGCGGCGCGAGCTGAAGCACATTCACTATCACGACGTGCGGGCAGCGCTACTCAATATTCCGCGCCGCGACGTCCTGGCCGCGATCGCGCTGACGGCCCTCAATTACGTCGCGCTTCTGGCGTACGACTGGGTGAGCGTCCGCTACCTGCGGCTGCCGCTAGGAATGGGCAAAACGGCTTTAGCCTCGTTCATCGGCCACGTCAGCAGCTTCAACTTTGGAGCCGTACTGGGAGGCACCCCGGTCCGCTACCGCTTGTACACCGCGTTCGGCCTTTCCGGCGGAGACGTGCTGAAGCTGATCGCCCTATCGACCGCGACGTTCTGGATCGGTTTTCTGGCGCTGGCCGGGGCAATGTTTTTATGGGATCCACTGGCCCTGCCCAAAGACCTGCATTTGCCGTTCGCGACGACGACCCCAATCGGTTGGATGCTGATCGGGCTCACGGCGCTGTATCTCGCCCTAAGCTACGCCCGGGTTACGCTGCGCTGGCGGGAGTGGGAGTTCCAGATTCCGCCCGTGTGGCTGTCGCTGGTGCAGCTTACCATCGCGGCGACCGATTTGCTGATCGCTTCAACCGTGCTGTTCGTGCTGCTGCCCAAACCGTTGGTCACGACGACGGCGGTAGACGTCTCGTTCGGTTCTTTCTTGGCGATCTACTTGCTCGCCGTGGTGGCGGTGCTGTTCACGCACGTGCCGGCCGGAGCGGGCGTGCTGGAGTTCGTCATGCTGCTGCTGCTGGCTCCGAAGAATCCCGCCGCGGTGCTCGGCAGCTTGCTCGCGTATCGCGTGGTCTATTACCTGTTGCCATTGGCATTAGCGACGGTGCTGCTGGCCGGGCACGAGCTGATGATCAGTCGCCAGGCAGTCGGGCGGCTGACGACGGCGGTCGGCCGCTGGGCGCCGGCCGTTGCGCCGCCGCTCATGTCGCTGGTCGTCGTGCTGGCCGGCGCGTCGCTGATGTTTGCCGGCGCCATGCCGGCCGCCCATGGTCGCTTGGAATGGTTGAACGCCGTGCTGCCGTTGGGGGTGATCGAAGCCTCGCACCTATTGGGAAGCGTGTGCGGGCTGATGCTGGTGATTCTGGCACGCGGACTGCAGCTGCGGCTCGACAGCGCTTACTGGCTCTCGCTGACGGTTTTGGCGGGAGCGATTGTTTGCACGCTAGCTCGCGGGCTCGACGTCGAGCAAGCCCTGTTGCTCGTCGCAGTCTTTGTCGCGCTGCTCCCCTGCCGCCCTTATTTCTATCGCCACGCGGCCCTGCTGCACGAGCCGTTTTCGCCCGGCTGGCTGGCCGCGATTGGCGCCATCATCATCGCCACAGGGTGGTTGACGGTCTTCTCCTTTTTCGAACATGTCGAATACTCCGATCAATTGTGGTGGCAATTCGCGTTGCAGGATGACGCGCCGCGCTCGCTACGGGCGGGCATGGCCGTGGCGCTGGTGGTCGTCGTGCTCTCGCTGACCCACTTGCTGCGGGCGATCTTTCCCAAACCGCATCCGGCAACCGCGGAAGAAATGGATCGTGCGCGAGCCATTGTCGCTGCTTCGAGTCGTGCAGCGGACAACGCAGCGCTGACGGGGGACAAGTGGTTTTTGTTCTCCGCCTCGCGAAGCGCCTTCGTGATGTATCGCACACATCATAGCTTGTGGATTGCCTTGGGTGATCCCGTGGGTCCGGCGGGCGAGCGCACCGAACTGGCCTGGCAATTCCGCGACGTCGGCGAACACTTTGGGGCGTCGACGGCATTTTTCGCCGTCGACGAGCAGAATCTGCCGCTTTATCTCGACATGGGTTTGTGGCCGCTGCGATTCGGGGAAGAAGCCCGGGTGCGACTGGCCGATTTTTCGCTCGACGCACCGCGGCGTACCGCGCTCCGCGAGATTCACGAGCGACTGCGGTCCACATGCCGGTGTGAGATTGTGCCGAAGGGTCAGGCAGCGAACTGGATCGATCGCCTCCGAACGGTCTCCGACGGATATCTTGTCGCTCGGCACGCTTCGGAGCAGGGTTTTTTACAGGGCTGCTTCCATCCCCGCTACCTGGATCAATTTCCCCTGGCCGTAGTGCATTGCGACAGCCGCATCGTCGCGTTTGCCAATCTTTGGCCCAGTGGCGGCCGGGAAGAACTGGCGGTCGACTTGCTTCGCTTCGGGCCGTCCGCGCCGCTGGGGGTTCAAGAGTTTCTCCTGGCGGAACTCATGCTGTGGGCCCGTGCCGAGGGTTTTGGTTGGTTCAATTTGGGCCTTGCGCCGCTGCCCAACGGCGCAGCCGCAACCGACTCGCACGCGGAACCACCGGCAATGCCGCTATCGATTGCCTTGGGGAGCGAGGCCGTGAATCCCCGGCATAGTCGGGGCTTCCTGGAAGCGTTCGATCCGGTCTGGTCACCGCGATTCTTGGTTTCGCCCGGCGGCGTCGCCGTGCAAGCGGTTTTGACGCATCTGGCGGCATTGGTCGACCACAATCCGCTCCATAAGCGGCGCGGTTGACGTGAACCTATTGCGATCGTGGCGATCTATTTGGCAGGCTCGAGCAGTTTGTCGATCTCTGAGTCCAACGCGGCGGCGCGTTGTTCGGCCTCGTCGATCGGCAGGCCGGCCTTCATGCCAGGACGTTTGTGCCCGGTCGCCGTCAACCAGGCATCCTTCAACAATCGCTGTTTTTCAGCGATCAGTTTGAGCACGTCCGCGCCGTGGGGATACGCAGACACGGCCTGCTGCCCGCTGCCGGCTTCGCTTGCGGCGGTGCTGAGAGCGGCCCAATGCCGCAGAAGCTGCTGGGCGATGATCCAGTGCCCGGTCGCGTCGATGTGCACGCCGTCGCCCGCGAGTCGGAAGTTCGGATCTTGCGCCCGCTGGGCGGCGAGAAACAGCTTCATGGGGCCGTGCACGTCGACGACGTCCCAGCCCAGGGATTTCTGCGCGAGCAACCAGGCGGAGAATTGTTCCAAGACGTCGTCATAGCCTTCGTAGGGCTGGGGATATTCCGCCAGTCCGGCTGGGAGCGTCTTCGCTTGAATCGGTACGCGGTCGAATACCGGCGGCGTCAGGTGCAGCACCTTGGCGTGCATTGCCGCCGCACGCTGGCGTAAATGAAGGATTCCATCTTGGTATTTCTTCAAACGTTCCGGGCTGGGGGGATAATAGATGCCGTCGTTCATGCCGTAGCAGGCGACGATCAGACCGGGGCGGGTTTTTTCCAAAACTCGCTCAAGCCGTTCGGCCAGATCGGGGCGCGGGAATTGGCCACCGGCATGGCCCGGCTCGCTCAATCCCGAAACGGTTTCGCTGGGCAGGCCCAGGTTGAGCAACTGACGATGAACCTGCGGGTTTTCGAGCCGCAGCAGGGCATCGACAAATTCGATGTACTGGCCGCCATACGTGTTGCTGTCGCCTAGAAAGAGGATCCGGCAATCGCCGGCCGGTATTGCCGGCTCGCCCGCCGCGGCGACCGCGGTGGCAAAGAGAAAGGCAATCGCCGCAAGGGAGAGGATTTTGCACATCAATTGGTTTTAGACCTTTCTCGGGAATGTAAGTGGTCGGCTACGACGGGCCGTAATTCCGGTTGCCTCGGTGAGGAACGTGAGCGGGGGTGCAGCCCTGCCGCCCCCTTTCTCCGCTGTGTGACGAGGTCTACACTGGGCAATTCCGCATTTTCGGCACATGGCGCCTCCATGGTCAACAATCTTCCGGTCAAAACGCTGGTTCACAAAGAGCTGACGATCGAGGGCTACTCGCGCGCGGCGGTGCAGACATATTGGCGCATTCCCGAGCTAAAACTGGGTTTCGATCTCGGCGGCCAGCCCTGGTCGTTCATGGGAACGCCGACCTGGTTCGTCTCGCACGCGCATCTCGACCACCTCGCGGCACTGCCCGTGTTCGTCGCTCGACGGCGGATGATGAAGATGGAGCCGCCGGTGATCTATCTGCCCGAGGGAGCGATCGAAAGCATCGAGCGGATTCTCAAACTGTTCACGCGGCTCGATCGCGGGCGGATGCCTTGCGACCTGCGTCCGCTGCGGCCGGGAGACGAGATCGAGCTGTCGCGAGAGCACGTGGTAACCGTGTCGGCCACCAAGCACACGGTGCCGTCGTTGGGCTTCGTCGTCTGGGAGCGGCGGCGAAAACTAAAGGCCGAGTTCGCTCATCTTGCCGGTCACGAGATCCGCGATCTGCGGCTGGCTGGGACCGACGTCACCGAGGAGCGGCGGATCGCCCGCGTGGCCTATCTAGGCGACAGCTCACCGGAAGGCCTCGATGCCAATCCGGCCATGTACGAAGCCCAGATTTTGATCATGGAGATCACCTTCGTGGCTCCGTCGCATCGCAAGGATAAGATTCACAAGTTCGGCCACATCCATTTGGACGACATTGTCGAGCGGCGCGCGCGATTTGCCAACGAAGTGATCATCGCCTCCCATTTCAGCACCCGTTATCCAGCCCGGCGCATCCGCGACCTGATCGAACGAGCAATTCCCGACGCCTTGGGCGGACGGCTGCACTTGTGGCTGTAAACGAATCGAGCGCTCGACCGTGATCGCCGCACGCCGCGTGTGTGCGCTACGTGCAGCGAGAGCGGACGCAAGGAGCAGCGTGTTTAGCGGCGCGAGGTGATGGCCGTGATGCGCCAGCGAAGCTGGCGTACTTCATCGCGCAGCGCGTCGAGTTCCCAGTTCAGCACCGCACCCGGCGAATCGAGCTGATCGACCAGTTTGGCCTTTTCCAGATTGACCTTGGCCATTTCGACCGAAACGCGATCCCGCTCCACGTCGACCGGCTTGATCGCCGAGGGAAGTTTTCGATTGGCCGCCATGTCGCGATCGTAACTGTCTTGCGCCTGCTGCAGCATCGCCTGGCCGACGCCAATGATCGCAATGCCCCGCTTGCCTTCGGCCCGTTCGCGAGCGGCCTTCAGGCGTTGCTTGGCCATTTCGACGTTGGCGCGGAAACGATCGACTTCGGCGTTCGAATACAAGCCGGCCATTTGCTTGTTGATGTCGTCGATCTTTTGCAGATCAAGCTCATACAGCCGCAGACTCAGCTCGGCCCCTTGCACATCCAAACGGCGGATCGTCGCATCAAGATCGTTCGAATCGTTGCCCGAGCTGGAAGTGGCAGAATCGGCGACCAAACGCGCGGGGGCGGCCGGTTTCGGTTCCGCGGCCCACGTCTTCCAGCCAGCCAGCAGCGCGCCGGTGCCAATCAGGCCAATCAGCCACGCGGTGTTACGACGAATCATGACAGGTTTCCTTTCCTCTGGGGGGATGAGCACAGTCTGATGGAGTTCGGCCGCGCGTCGGAACGAACCGTCCCAAAAAAGGCGGCCGGATGGTAGTTGAGGATGACAAACTGCAGGATGCAGGGACGGGGGGATGCTAACCCGCCGGCCTCCCCTAATCCTACCTCATGCGGCGATTCGCTCATTGGATTGCCGAGCGTGCCAAAACGACCTTCTAGGTGGCGTTTAAACCGATTTTGCCACCGGGATGGCCTGGGAATTGACCTGTCCCGAAGCCGATGCCGTCTCAAGGAATGGTCGATGCTGGGCAGCGGCGCTAGAATGGCCGACGTGACGACGAACCTCTCTTTTGCCCCGGTATTGCCGAGTGATCCGCCACGGGCGGCATATCTACACGTGCCGTTTTGCGCGCATCGCTGCGGCTATTGCAACTTTACGCTCGTTGCCGGTCGCGACGATCTGATCGATAGCTATGTGAAGGCGATCGGGCTGGAACTGGCGTCTCTGGGCGAGCCGCGTCCCGTCGACACGCTGTTCTTCGGCGGTGGCACGCCGACCCGCCTGCCGCTCGATCAACTGAGAAAGCTGATCGACGCCGCCCGGCATTGGCTCCCTCAGCCCGCCGACGGTGAATTCTCGATCGAAGCCAATCCGGCCGACCTGACCGACGCCGGTCTGGCCCAATTGGCTGAGCTGGGTGTGACGCGAATCAGCCTGGGGGGACAATCGTTCGATCCGGCCAAGCTCCGCCTTTTGGAGCGCGATCACAGCCCAGAGCAATTGACGACCGCGGTCCGCCGGGCCAAACGCCACATTCGCTCGGTTTCGGTCGATTTGATCTTTGGCGTGCCGGGCGAGTCGCTGGCGGTCTGGCAGCGCGACGTGGAGAGCTTGCTGGCCCTCGACCCCGATCATGTCTCGACGTATGGCTTGACCTTCGAACGTGGCACGAGCTTTTGGAGCCGGCTGCTCCACGGCCAATTAGCACGCCTGGAGGAGGACTTGGAAGCGACGATGTACGCCGCTGCCATCGACATGCTTACCGCGGCGGGGTTCGAGCACTACGAAGTTTCGAACTTCGCTCGTCCGGGACATCGTTGCCGCCACAACGAAATCTATTGGGCCGGCGGCGGCTATTTTGCCGCCGGTCCGGGTGCAGCCCGCTTCGTCGGCGGTCGCCGTGAGATGAACCATCGCAGCACGACGACGTGGCTGCGCCGCCTCTTGGCCGGCGGTTCGGCGGTGGCCGAGAGCGAAACGCTGCTGCCAGCCGATCGGGCGCGAGAGCTGTTGGTGTTTGCTCTGCGGCGATTGGCGGGCGTGGAGCGTCAATCGTTCGCCCGAGTCAGCGGATTCGACATCGATCGCCTGGCCGGCGCCGAGCTGGCCGAACTGGCCCGCTTGGGATTGATGCAGGTGGAGGCCGCAGGAGTGCGACTTACCCGGGCCGGGCTATTCGTTAGCGACGCGATTTGGCCCCGACTCCTGCAAGGGGGATCGAGGGCCAAGCCCGCTCAGCCAACGGTTTAGCCGACGATGACTTTCGGCTGCCGTTCGACGTCGGGTTCGGCTTTGCGGATCAGGTCGCGGACACGCCCGGGGACGTTTCCTTCGCCGAATAAAAAGAAGCCGACGGCGGCCGAAAGCGGGTTTTCGTCCGACCAGCCAAAGTGAATTTCCGGTGGTGTGCCGTACCGGGAAAGTTCCAAGGCCACGATCGCAATCACGTGCGCCACCGACGCACACCGCTGCACGCTGAGGATGAACCGGCCGTCGTCCTCATGGATTTCCATCAGCGGACTGTGGTGGAAATCGCTGGGATCCCCCAATTCGGCTTCCACGAACACGATCGGCACCTCGGGGCCAAGCCGATGACGCTCGCGAATGCTGGATTCTTTCACGTCCAAACCGCGCCGCCCTGGCCGGTGCGGCACGAGCACCGGAAACTCCAGGAGCTTGAGCGAATCCCAGAGGAATTTCGAATGAATGTCGGCGAATTCGAACGCCTTGAATCGCAGTTCGGAACTCCGCTGTACCCGCGACCAGAACGAAGAAAAAAGGATTGCCACGATGAAGCAACTGGCAATCTTGATGCCGTCGGGACGCTCGATCATGTTGGCCGCGGTCGTGTAATAGAAAATGCCGGTGATCATCAGGTAGCCCCACGCCAGCCGCCGATACCAGGGACCCGTTCGCTCGCGCCAGTAGTCGATCAGCGTGGCAGTGCAGGCACTCGACATCAACACAAGCACCCCCGTCGCGTAGGCGCCTCCTTGGGCGCCGACGTCGGCGTCGAATATCCACGTCACCAATAAATTGATCAGGGCAAACAGGATGACCAGCGGCCGAACCGCCCGTGCCCACTCCGGCGCCATTCCATAGCGGGGCAAGTATTGCGGCACCAGATTCAACAACCCGGCCATCGCGCTGGCACCCGCGAAGCCCAGGATGACCACGGTGCTGATGTCGTAAATGGTGCCAAACACTTCACCGAAGAACGGATTGATCGCATACGGAGATTGGCCGTGCGCCAAGTAGGCCAGCGCGCGATCGGCGGCCTTGCCCCCGGGCTCGTGCAATTCGGCGGCTGGGATCAGAGTGGCCACCAACATCGACGAGATCAGCAGGCAAACGCACATGATCACGGCGGCGGTCAGTAGCAGTTTGCGCGTATTGCGGATGCGGCCAACCGGCTGGTCCGGCGTGTCGTCCGTGCCTCCGCGGATCAGTGGCATGACGGCAACGCCGGTTTCGAAACCGCTCAGGCCCAGGGCCAGCTTGGGAAAATAAAGAATGCTCAGGACCACGATGGTTCCCCAACCGTGTCCAGAGACCGGTGCGTCGGCGATCTCCCAATTGCCGCTCATCACTTTGCCGTACCACTCTTCGATCAGTCCAGGGTGGGTGAACAGATAAAAGGCTCCACTCGCCAGGATCAACGCGTTAAGTACCAAATAGACGCCGACGATTCCCACCGCCAGCCCGATTACTTCCTTGAACCCGCGGAGGAAACATCCTCCCAACAGCACGAGCATGACCACCGTCAGCCAGAGCCGCTGGCGGTCGTCCCCCATCGCGTGGATCCACTCGGGCATTCGCAACCAAAGCGGGTTTTCGATCAGATGGACCGAGGCGTCGGCAGCCGAAAGAGTCATCGTGATCACGAAATCGGTGGCGGCGAAACCCAGCAGGGCCAGCACCATCGTCTTGCCGGTCCAACCGTGCACCAGCCGCTCGAGCATGGCGATCGATCCTTGCCCGCGCGGCGAAGCCCCAGCCACGTGCGAATAGACTGGCAGTGCGCCCAGCAGCGTGACCAGCACCAGGACCACGGTTGCCAGGGGGGCCAAAACGCCGGCCGCCTCGAAAGCGATCGCCGGTTGATAGCCGAGGGTGCTGAAGTAATCGACCCCCGTGAGGCACATCACCCACAGCCAAAAGCTGGTGTGCCCCCCCATGTGCCCGGTCGCCTCGTCGTGTTCGTCTCCATGTGATACATGGGCCGGGTGCACGGCGCGAATCTCTCGGATCGGTCCGACCGCTTTGGCCGGCGGCGGCGAGGGAGAGTCGGCAGCGTCAGGAGAAACCACCGGCGCGCGGAAATTGACCAGCGAGTCGTCCAGCGAAGCACGCACGGTGGGGGTGTCCGCGGCACGGTCGCCGGGGGGGGCCTCCGTGCCGGCCGAGGGG
>DATJTR010000598.1:0-3851 GCA_035503215.1 Pirellulales bacterium | reverse complement strand
TTGTGCTCTTGGCTGGCGCCCAGCAAGTCATAAAGGAAGGCGACGTCAAGCTTGAGGACTTCGACGAACTCGATGATCCCCCGATTGGCGACGTTGAACTCGCCGTCGAAATTGAAGGCCCGCGGATCGCTATCGCTGCCGTATTCGGCAATCTTGCGATAGTTGATGTCGCCGGTCAGTTCGGTGCTGTCCTGGTTCTTTTCGTCCTTGGGCTGGAACGTGCCGATGCCGACGCGATCCTTTTCGCTCAGCAGCACGCGGCGGACGCGGATGTCGTCGATGACCCGCGTCCAGTCGCCGGCATACTTCTTCCGCAGGTCGGTGTAGACGTAGCGGCAGAAGGGGCACAGCTCGCCAACGATCCGCACCTTGCCGTCGTCCGATTCGCGGCCGGCATTAAGCTGGGCGGCGACGTCGCCGCGGAAGCGGGTGGGCACCAGGTGCAGCGGTTCTTCGTTCATCGGGCACCATTGCACGGCGCCGTCGATCGACCAGCCGAGAGAGTAGAGGGCCCCGTCGTCGCGGGAAGAGAAGCGCTCCAGCCCCTTTTTCAACAATCGGGCGATCGTGCTTTTGCTGCTACCGACCGGGCCGTGCAACAGGAGGACGCGTTTCTCGATGCCGTATCCGCGAGCAGCGCTCTTGAAGGCGTTGACCAGCAGATTGAGCGAGGCGTCGAGCCCGAAGACCGCGTCGCGGCCGTCATCGTCGGGATCGCTGAAGAAGCGGTAGCGCGTCTTGCGTTCGCGGTGCTCTTCGTAGGTCTCGGTGCCATACGACAAGATCATGTCGTAGACACGTTCGAAGGCGTTGCGGGTGACTCGCGGATCGGAGCGGACGAGGTCGAGATACTCCTCGAACGTCCCTTCCCAATTCTTGCGGCGGAATTGGTCGAGGTCTTGACGATCGGCAACCAGTGAGATGATTTCGCGTCCAGCTCTCATGGGATTCTCTCCTCGACGGGCAAGTGATGCCCACCGCCGGAGATGGCCCTGAGCCAGGTCCGGCGAACGAGCGCCTCACCCGGTATACGCTGCTGTCAGCATTTGACTGGTCTTCTAGTTATTTAGTTGCCGCCTGCTCCTGTCTCGTCAGTCCGTGTCCAATTGCCATTTACCCAGCGAAGTCCGATCCCACGAGCGCGCAGCCTGAGACGCGCAAAATCCGACTTCCGCGGGCCGGCGCGCAGGGAGAGAGACCACAAACGGAGCAGCATCCGTAAACTGCTCGAGGGGAAATTCCCTGCCTGACGCGCTCGTCAGAGAGAAATTGAAAAAGAACGCCGGAACGGAGGAGCGGTGGGCTGGATAGGTAAAAGTTTACCTATGCGTGGCAGGTCCAAGAGGCTCACCATCCATAGCAAGACCCCTCGCTAACCTCTTCCAGCTTGAAGTATCGTCTGGCGCTACAGTCACGACAATAGCGATTTTCAACCAAATCGTTAAAGCTGACCCCCCAAAAAGACCGCCTTTTGAATGTAAGGCGTTTTATGGCAATCGCTTATGGAATTCGATCGGATGTGAAAAATTCTGATACCAAGGGTGCGCAAAATTAGCCTGACAAGTGACCGCCGGCGAGAAAGTCGCCCCGATTGGACGCTTAATTTCCTTCCAGGAGCCTGGTCACGCTCTCCATCAGCCGGTCCATGGCGAACGGCTTGCGAATGTAATCATCGACGCCGAGCATTTCGGCATAGGCCTTATGGCGGCTTCCTTCGTTCGCCGTGATCATGATCACGCGCAGCGGCACCGGACGGGTCCGCCTGAGCTTCTCCAGGACGAGAAAACCGCTCCGCTTGGGCATCATCATGTCGAGTACGACCAGATCGGGATCTTCCCGTTCGGCCATGGCTAGTCCCTGGTTGCCGTCGCGGGCGACCATCACCTGATAGCCGCGAGTTTCCAGGGCAAACTTGACCGACTCGACGATCTCGGCGTCGTCGTCGACGATCAACACCCGCTTGGTGCCGGTCGATTTTTTCTCGGATTTCTCTTCGGCCATGGGGTGCCTTTCCTGATCAAGCGGACAAGCCGTCGGGCGTCTCCAGGGCCGCCTTGGCATCTTGGTCGAGGGCATGCCGGTCCGCGCACGGGCGTGGCTGCGTCAATGCGTGCCACGTGCTTGGCCGTCTCTGGCGGCTCAGGGCTTGTCCGGAACATTAAACCTAAAGAAGTAGCCGAGATCGAGCGCCTTTGCAAGCCACACGGCTTCCCGGTACGTGCTGACGCTGCTGCTTGTGGCCGGGTGGTGCCCGGTGGTAAGCTCGACACGCACTTGCCTTTCACCCGCCCCACCGTTGGAGATGTTGCCGATGGTCCCGCCGACCAAGTCTGATGCTCAATTGGCTCACATGGTCTATTTCACGCTGAAGGACCGCAGTCCCGCGGCCATCGACCACCTGATCGCTGCCTGCCATAAATATTTGAACGACCATCCCGGAACGGTTTATTTTTCGGTGGGCCGGCTTGCCGACCTCTCACGGCCAGTGAACGACCGCCGCTTCGACGTCGCCTTGCACGTGGTTTTCGAAAACCGGCAGGCTCACGATGCCTATCAAGTCGCCCCCCGGCACGAGCAATTCATCGCCGAGGCCAAACCCAATTGGGCCGAGGTGCGGGTGTTCGATTCCGACCTGAGCTAATACGAGGCAAGGCGTTGCGGCCCGCCGGAGTTTTCACTGGGCCTGGGTGACGATCGTTTTATGCCCGACACGGTTTTGGATCAGGCGTTTTTCGCGCGGCCGGCGCTGGTCGTGGCCCGCGAGTTGTTGGGCAAATACCTGGTGCGCAGTGGGGCGGGCGTGACCATGGTCGCGCGAATCCACGAGACCGAAGCCTACATCGGGCCGCACGATCTGGCCTGCCACGCGGCCAAGGGGCACACGCCGCGCACGGCGGTCATGTTTGGCCCGGCAGGGTTTTGGTACGTCTATTTCATCTACGGCATCCACTGGATGTTGAACGTCGTCACCGAGGCCGAAGGCTATCCGGCCGCCGTCCTATTGCGCGGTGCGGGCGAGTGGCACGGGCCGGCCCGGTTGACCAAGGCAATGTCTATCGACCGGCAGCTCAATGGTCAGCCGGCCGCGGTCAGCTCGGGGCTGTGGATCGAGGATCGGGGCGACGCGGTTCCCCGGCGGCAGATCCGCCGTACGCCGCGGATCGGGGTCGATTACGCCGGTGATTGGGCGGCGAAACCGTATCGTTTCGTGCTCTCCCCCGATCGGCCGGCTGCCTCGCGGCGGCAGCTTTCAGGCCCGCGCGGCTTGAGTTAGAATCGTGCGATGCGTTCGCGTTGGCGGATTGATCGCATCTCTTTTTTCTCCTCAGGATCCCTCCGGTGCACACCCTTCGCATTTGGCACGCCTGTCGACTTTTCTTCCTGATTGCCGGCTCTATCGCGGTAATCGGTTGCGGCGAGGCATCGCAGACAGGCGCGCCTGCCGGGCAGAAGCGGGCCGTGGTGCTGATCAACGGCAACTCTCCCTATTGGGATGCCGTGCGGGCGGGATTGGCCGCGGGTGAGAAGGACTTCAAGCTGGCCAATGCCGGGCTCGTGGCCGTGATGGAAATGAACGACAACGGAGCGGGAGGACAAATCGCCAAACTGCAGCAGTTCGGCACGCAAAGCGATATCGTTGCCGTGGCGGTTTCGCCGGCCGATGCCAAGAACCAGGCCATTGCTGACGAGATGCGCGAATTGCAGAAACATGGCGTCCATGTGATCACGCTCGACGGCGATCTGGATCGCAAAGAGTTTCGCGACGCCCGGCGATTCTATGTGGGCACCGACAACTACCTGGCTGGCGAGCAGGCCGGCATCTGTGCGAAAAACCTCTTGCCGGAAGGGGG
>DATJTR010000597.1:0-2504 GCA_035503215.1 Pirellulales bacterium | reverse complement strand
CAAGGAGAAGGAAGTGACGATTCCCGGCGACAGCGGCGGCCCCATGGTCCGCCAAGGTGCGCTCGTCGGCGTCCACTGGGGTTACACCAGCACCCAAGGCGATCCGCGCCGCTACGTGCGGGCGGTCGGCTGCGACAAGGTGCGCGACTGGCTTAAAACCCAGCTCTCCGCCGATCTCTGGGCCCGCTGCACCGCCAGCCCGAATTGATCGTCCTGCCCGGCGACGGCTACGCGCACCAAACTCTTGCGGCGCGCTCAAGCGACCATCACAATCGAGGGCGTCGGCGTCCAGCGCGGCTCGAGCAATCCTGTCCTGACCTCAAGCCGCAAGCCTGTAGCCTCAAGCCTTCCATGCTCGCCAAATTGCGCACTCCGTTCACTCGCACGTTCACGGCGGAACGACTGTACCGCGCGGCCGTGATTTGCGGTCTGGCGCCCGCCGCGATTGGGCTGGGGGTCGCGCTCGCCTGGACGGCGTTCGGTTGGAATTGGGCGCCGCTGGACGTCCTGCCCATCTTGGTCATTGCAGGCGGAATCGTTTCGCTGGTGGTCGGCGGCTTGTGCCTGCTCGCTTACGCGGACTTGGCCTGGGAAACACTGCCCAAGCTTCAAATCGGTAAGCGGGCGGCTATCGGATCCGCAGCGCTGTTGGCCAGCTTTCCGGTGTCTGTGGTCACCGCGTTTTTGGCCCCAACCGAGCTTACGGTTGAGAACGCCGGGCCCGATATTCAGGCCCTTGTCGTTACGGGCGGGGGCACCCGGATGGACCTCGGCCCAATTGCATCTGGAGAGCGCCGGGTCGGAGCGTTTCTCGTCTGGCACAAAGATGCCCTTAAGTTTCACGCCACGCGCGGCGGTCAGGAAATCAGCGGTCAGCTCGGAGGTCGAGTCGCGCCGGGCGAGCCGAGCTATCCCATCCTCGTGTTCGACGCCGATGGAACTTGGGGCTCTTGGCAGCGCGATGCGGACGACGTCGGCCGCTTCTGATGCTGCGCTGCTTGCGGCGCGCTCCCGGGACCATCACAATCGAGGGCGTCGGCGTCCAATCACGGCTTGAGCAATCTTGTCTTCTCCTCAAGCCTGTAGTCTGCAGCCTGTAGCCTTCAGCCTTCCATGCTCGCCAAACTGCGCACGTTTTCGCTCGTCGGAATCGAAGCCGTGCCGGTCGAGGTCGAAGTCGACGTCTCCGCCGGAGCACTGCCGAAAACGTTGCTCGTCGGCTTGCCCGAGGCGGCCGTGAAGGAGAGCACGCCGCGCATCGAGCGGGCCCTGGTCAACTCGGGCTTTCTGCGGCCGCACGACCGCGTGGTCATCAATCTCGCCCCGGCCGAACTGCCCAAGCAGGCCGCTTCGTTCGATCTGCCGATCGCGCTCGGCATGCTGGCCGGCAGCGGACAAATCAGCTCCGAACGTTTTGATCACTACGCCGTCGTCGGCGAGCTGGCGCTCGACGGCGCCACGCGGCCGACGAAAGGGGCCCTGTCGATGGCCATTGCCGCCGCGGCCAAGCAAGGCCTGCGCGGCCTCGTCGTCCCCAGCGCCAGCGCCACCGAAGCGGCCGTGGTCGAGTCGATCGATATCATCCCGGTCAGCAGTCTCGCCCAGGCCGTGGCCTTCTTCACCGGCGAGATCGAAATCGAGCCCACCCCGGCCCGGCTCGACGAATGGTTTCGCACCTATTCGCAGTACGACGTCGATTTTGCCGACGTCCGCGGCCAAGAGCTGGCCAAGCGGGCGATCACCATCGCCGCCGCCGGCAATCATAACCTGCTGATGCTCGGCCCGCCCGGCTCGGGCAAGACGATGCTGGCCAAGCGGCTGCCGACGATTCTGCCCGAGTTGACTCCGGGCGAGTCGATCGAAACCACGCGCATCTACAGTGCGATGGGCTTGCTCGGCCCTGGCCAGCCGCTGCTCGCCACGCGGCCGTATCGCTCGCCTCATCACACGATCAGCGATGCCGGGCTGGTCGGCGGCGGCTCGCCTCCCGCGCCGGGCGAGATTTCTTTGAGCCACAACGGCGTTTTGTTTTTGGACGAGCTTCCCGAATTCAACCGTCGCACGCTGGAAGTGCTCCGCCAACCGCTGGAAGACGGCACGGTCACGATCTCTCGCGCCTTGCAAAGCACCACGTTTCCCGCCGGCTTCTTGTTGATCGCAGCCCTCAATCCTTGTCCGTGCGGCTATCGCAACGATCCCCGCCGCGACTGCCACTGCACCGTGCCGCAGGTCGAGCGCTACATGAGCAAGATTTCGGGACCCTTGCTCGATCGCATCGACATCCACATCGAGGTGCCGGCCGTTCCGTTCAAAGAACTGTCCGCCGCCACACCCGGCACGTCGAGCGCCGACATGCGGGCCGCAGTCGTCGCCGCGCGACAGGTCCAGCGGCAACGTTTCGCCGGCACCGCCACGCGGCACAACGGACAGATGACTCACCGCCAGACCCGTTCGTTTTGCCAGCTCGACGACGCGGCCGCTGCTCTCTTGCGGGCCACCATGAA
>DATJTR010000596.1:0-11192 GCA_035503215.1 Pirellulales bacterium | reverse complement strand
GAAAACGCCCGTGCCATAAAAGGCCGCGGTCAGCATGACGGCCCAAATCGTATGGAACGATGGGAACGTGATCAGACCGGCCGGCACCCCCCGCACCAGGTAGGTCGGGGAGGATCGCAGGCGTGCCAATTCGGAAAGGATTTCATCGTAGCCCGCCGGCACGGGAAGGCCGCCGGTGACGGTTCCTTCGGCCGGGAAAAAGCAGAACAGCACGAGTGTGATCAGGCAGCCCAGCATGAGCCGCACGACGAAGGCGCGCAATCGGTTCGGTCGTTTGGTCGCGGCCAGGAAGAGAACGACGGCGAGCGTCTGAACGAACACGGTGTTGTAGATGGTCGTCAGAACCGCATCGACGGGGGGCCACCACTTGACCAGGTGGTAAACCGCCGGCCCGATCCCGCAATCGAGCTTGGTCAACACGGGGTCGGCGTAGGGCACGCCAAAAGTTGCGTCGGCGTACATGGCAATCGGATAGATGGTCGCGAAGGCCAACATGGCCCCCAGGGCCAACAATCCCTCGCTCATTCGCCCCGCGAACGGAGCGAGAAAGAGGCAGCCGAGTGGAATCAGGGCCGGCCGCGCCAAGGAAGAATAGTCGAACGGAACTCCGCACATCGAGACCAGGGCCACCATGAACATGGCCGTGATGGCGAGGATGCGGGCGTAGGCTGTCCGTTCGAGTTTTGGTGGTTCATTCCCCATTCTTGAACAGTTACGTCAATCCGGGCGTGGTGGCAACCAGAAGTCCGCATCGATCGCTTTCGGCGACCGGTGGCTCGCCACAATCGGCATCGTCGTCAATTGCGCGGCGGCGGATGTTGCCGGGGGAAAAAATAGAGCAGGCCGTCGAAGTAGTTCTTCGACGGCCTGCTAACTCAGGCGGGATTGATGATTAGATAGCCCGTTGTAGCGGGCGACAGCAGGTTAGCTGCCGCTGCTCAGCGAGCTGGCGACGTTGGAGAACGTCGTCTTGGCGTTCGAGCCGACCGATTGAATGGCCGTCAAGCAGACGATGACGATCAAGGCGAGCATGACCGCATATTCCACCGCGGTGGGGCCGTCTTCCGACGCCAAAAATTGGCGGACCTTCAGGGTGAGATTCTTCACGAGAATCCTCCAAAGCTTTGAAACGAAGTGACAGGTAATTCCCCGCCGGAACGGGATCTCTCTAGCAACAAGCTATCCGGTGGATATGTTCGCCACGCCCGGCGCCGCTCGGCGTGTCTAACAGAACCGTAGGTCAACTTTAGTCGTTGTCCAACGAATCAGGACAAAAAAGGGCCGGGTGACACATTTTGCCTCACCCGAATGGCTTACGACCGCTGCCAACCCTACAGAGCGATGAGCAAAGCCGCAAAATCGCGCCGAGGGGGCTTGGGCGGCGAACCGGGGGGGTGAAGACAATGGCCCTCTTCGGTGGACCGAACGCTGGCCAGCCCCTGCCTCTGCGGGCAGGGCGATAGCGTTATGCGGAAAATGCGGGCTGCGACAGCCCTCCGCCGGCTGGGCGGCCATTCATATTGACCCGATTCGGCGATCTTCTCTATATTCCCGCCCGCTCATGCCCGGGGGGACCTGTCCAACGAGTGGACAGGGGGGAGCGCAGCGTCGCTGCTCGACGCCCCGCGGGCGCATCCCGACAGGGCCGCGGCCAGCCGCCCGAACCGCGGGGACGCGAGAACGATATCGACCAAGGAGTCTAGCCGATGTGCCGTAACCTGGTGCACGTTTCCGAGCCGAACGCGTTTTGCCTCAGGCCGCTCGCGGGGGTGATTGCCGCTCTGTTCTGGTGCTCGGCCGTGGCCCAAGCCGCCCCTCCCTCGAAGAAGAGCCAAGCGGCACCGAGCGCGCCGCAAGCCACGGCGACCGACGGCACGGCGAAGACGCCCGTCGCCAAAATCGGCGGCCAGCCGGGCGGCGGAGTGAAGCCGCCCGACATGGTGGCGGTGATCAACAACGAAAAGGTGACGCGCGACGAGCTGGCCAAGGAGTGCGTCAAGCGCTACGGGACCGAAGTGCTCGACAACCTGGTGCACAAGCAGATGATCGCCGACTATGCGGCGGCGCACAACGTGACCGTGACGAGCGAAGAAGTCGAGGCCGAAATCGAGCGCTACGCCAAGCAGTTCAAGGTGCCCAAGAAAGAGTGGCTCAAGCTCTTGGAAAAAGAGCGTGGCATCAATCGCAGCCAATACACCGAAGACATTCTCTGGCCGGCCCTGGCGCTGCGGAAGCTGGCCGCTCCGGCGTTGAGCGTCACTCCGGACGAAGTCGACAAGGCGTATGAAAGCCAGTTCGGCGCGGCGGCCAAGGTGCGCTTGATTGTGCTTTCCGACGAAGAGAAGGCCAAGAAGGTGCGTGCCCAGGCAGTGGCCAGCCCCGACGATTTTCCGGCGTTGGCCCGCAAGAACTCGGAAGACGCGGCCAGCGCCAGCGCCGGCGGCATGATTCCGCCGATTCGGCACCACGTGGGAGACAAGCAACTGGAAGAGATGGCCTTCAAGATGAAGCTGGGCAGCATCTCGCCGGTGATCAAGGTGCAGAATCAATTCGTGATCATGAAGTGCGAAGACCGCCAGCCGGGCACGTCGATGGACCGCGCGCTGGTCGACCCGGTGCTGATCGACGCGCTGAAAGAAGGCAAGATGCACGCCGCCTCGCTGGAGGTCTTCAAGAAGATCGAGGAGGCGACGAAGGTCACCACGGTGTACGGCGACGCCGACAAACAGAAGAAATTCCCCGGCGTGGCCGCGGTGGTCGGCCAGAAGCAGATCACGATGCGCGAGCTGGCCGAGTGCTGCATCGACCGGCACGGTTTGGAAACGCTCGACCGCGTGCTCGACCACAAGATGCTGGCCCAGGAGCTGAAGCGGCGGAAGATGACGGTCGAGCAGGCCGATCTCGACGCCGAAGTCGGCCGGGCAGCGGTGGCCATGGATCATGTCACGGCGGACGGCAAGCCCGACCTTGCCGGCTGGCTGGAACAAGTGGCCAAGCAACAGCACGTGCCGGTCGAGATCTACCTGGCCGACGCGGTGTGGCCTTCGGTGGCGCTGAAAAAACTGGTGGGCAACGAGTTGCCGATCACCGACGAGGACATGAAGCGGAGTTACGAAGCGAATTACGGGCCGCGGTGCAAATGCCGGGCGATCATCCTCTCGAACCAGCGCAAGGCGCAGGAAGTGTGGGAAAAGGCCCGCGACAATCCGACGCTGGAACACTTCGCCGTGCTGGCCAAGCAATATTCGAACGACGCCGCCAGCGGCTCGCTGGGGGGCGAGATCCCGCCGATTCAGCGGCACGGCGGCCAGCCGCTGCTGGAGGCCGAAGCGTTTGCCCTCAAGCCGGGCGATCTGTCGAGCGTGGTGCAGGTGGGAGAAAACTTCATCGTGCTGTTCTGCGAGGGCTATACGAAGCCGATCCAGATCGACATGGCCGAAGCCCGCAAGTACATCAAGGAAGACCTGACCGAAAAGAAAACCCGCATCGCCATGCACAAGGAATACGACCGGCTGGTCGAGGCCTGCACGATCGACAATTATCTGGCCGGCACGATGAAGTCGCCGCGGCTGGAAAAGAAGAAAAAGGACGGGACCGATCCGTTCGACATCGATCCGGCGGTGGCCGATCAGCCCGCCAAACCCGGCCGCGGCGGAGCACGGCGGCAGTAAGGGCCGAGGCTTTGGGCCTCAGGCTCCAGGGAGCCGGCGCCCTTTCTTACGGGCCGAGCGCGAACCGGGCCGTCGGGCAAACTGTCTGGCCGAGGAAGCCGCGCGGTCCTTGGCAATCGGGGCCGGCCCACTCTCGCGTGGTTGGCTTGCCGCCGGGATACGGGTATCCTGGAGGGTTGTTCTTTCCCGGGCTTCGTGGACGCCCGCTTTTCTTCGTCCTGTAGCCTGTAGCCTGCAGTCTGTAGCCTTTTATGAGCCACGAGCACGAAGAAAACAATCCGGCCGACGTGATCGAGCCGTTCAAAATCGAAGTCGCCGATCGGGTGAAGCGGCTGCCGCCGTATCTGTTCGCCCGCATCAATGCGATCAAGTATCAAAAGCGCCGAGCCGGCGACGACGTGATCGACCTGGGGATGGGCAATCCGTCCGATCCGCCCGAAGACCTGGTCGTGGACAAGCTGGCCGAGGCGGCCCGCGATCCCCGCAACCACGGCTATAGCAAGGCCACGGGCATCCCGAATTTGCGCCGCGAAGTGGCGGGCAAATATCTGAAGAAATATGGCGTGCGGCTCGATCCCGAGAGCGAAGTGATCGTGTGCCTGGGCTCGAAAGAAGGCTTCAGCCACATGTGCCTGGCGCTGATCGGCTACGGCGACACGGCGATCGTGCCGGCCCCATTCTTTCCGGTGCACGTGTATGCCGTGGCGCTGGCGGCGGGCAACTGCATCACGCTGGAAGTGGCCGACAGCGAAAAATTTCTCTCGAACGTGGCCTACACCTGCCAGCATCTGACGCCCACGCCGAAGTTGCTGGTGGTCAACTATCCGCACAATCCGTCGAGCGTGACCATCGAGCCGGAGTTTTACGTTGACGTGGTGAAGCTGGCCCGGCGTTACGGCTTCATGGTGATCTCCGACTTCGCCTACGCCGACGTGGCGTTCGAAGGTTATCAGCCGCCCAGTTTCTTGAGCGCGCCGGGGGCCCGCGACGTGGGAGTCGAGTTCACGACGATGAGCAAGGGCTACAACATGGCCGGCTGGCGGGTCGGCTTTTGCGCCGGCAACGCCGAGATGGTGCGGGCCTTGGCCACGATCAAAACTTATTACGACTACGGCATGTTCAACGCCGTGCAGATCGCGGCGATCATGGCCCTGCGGCACACCGACGCGGCGGTCGAGCGGCAAAGCCAGCTCTACCAGCGCCGCCGCGACGTATTGTGCGACGGCCTCCGGCGGATGGGCTGGGAAGTCACGCCGCCCCGGGCCGGAATGTTCGTGTGGGCCAAAGTTCCCGAAAAGTACCTGCTGCACATGGACACAATGGGTTTCGCCACCAAGCTTTTGGAAGAGGCCGACGTGGCGGTCAGCCCCGGCAGCGGCTTTGGCCCGGCGGGCGAAGGCTATTTGCGGCTGGCCCTGGTCGAAAACGAAAACCGGCTGCGGCAAGCGGTGCGGCAGATCGGCCACTGCTTGCGGAGCGAAACGCGCACCACCGCGGCGGCCGAGCCGGCCCCCAAGGCGGCCGTGGCCAAAGACGCGCCGGCGTGAGGTATGCTTGAGCCGAGGGGCCGTTTGCCGCACGAGCGCGGCACGGGCCCAGCTTCCCACGAAGCGGCACAACGCATGCAATCGGCACAATTCGCACTCCACGCCCAAATTGAGGACCGCCATTGGTGGTTCGTGGCCCGGCGCAAGATTTTGCGCCGACTGGCCGGGGCCGTGGTTCCGGCTGGCCACGGGCACACCGTGCTCGACGTCGGTTGCGGCACGGGGGCCAACCTGGCGGCCTTGGCCGACGACTACTCCTGCGTCGGCATCGATAGTTCGAGCGACGCGATCGAATTGGCTCGCGGGCGGTTTCCCGAAATCGAATTCCGCCGCGGCTTCGCGCCGGCCGACGTGGGCGACGTGCTGGACCGCACGAGCCTGGTTCTGCTGACCGACGTGCTGGAGCACGTGCCCGACGATTTTTCGCTCTTCTCGTCCCTGTTCGCCGCCGTGCGGCCGGGAACGTGGTTTCTGGTGACCGTGCCGGCCGACGACGCTTTGTGGAGCCGGCACGACGAAAGCTTTGGCCACTACCGCCGCTACGAGGCCGAGCGGCTCGCGCGCATCTGGCAAGGGCTGCCGGCCACCTGTGCGCTGGTGTCGTATTACAACAGCCGGCTCTATCCGGCGGTGAAGCTGGTGCGGTGGTGGAACCGGCGGCGGGGATCGGCCCACGGCGCGGCCGGGACCGATTTCAACATGCCGCTCGCGCCCGTCAACCGCGCCTTGGAATGGATTCTGGCCGACGAAAGCCGGCGGCTCTTGTCGCTGGTGGCCGGCCGGCGGCGGCGAGCGTATGGGCAAGGCGTGAGCTTGATCGCCCTGGTGCGCCGCGAAGCCGGCGATTGCCCGGTCCGCACCCGCCCGGCCGACGTGCCCGCCGACGTGCATCAGCCGGCGTGACCGGCGGGCCCTCTGGTCGCATTCTTCCCACCGGCGAATGTTCGGCTGGGCGTCGACCGCCACCGGCATCGTGTCGAAGGCCTTTCCCGCTGTTGCGTTTTACGCTGACGCGCCTGACGCGCCACCTCTTTCTCCTCGGCGGATTGACAGCGATCCACCTAGTTGAGTAGATTTAGTCTACTAAACGAACTGGAGAGACGCAGGATTGAAAGCATGGCGGCGACACGTCTAGGCAGAGTGCAACTCCTGATCATGCAGGTTCTCTGGGACCGGGGCTTGGCTACGGCCCGCGAAATCACCGAGGCGATCAGCGCCTCGGAGCCAATCGCCCACAGCACCGTGCAGACACTGCTGCGCGGATTGGAGGAAAAGGGCTCGATCGCGCACGAAGCCGAGGGGCGCACCTTTGTCTTCCGGGCCCTGGTGGCCGAGGACAAGTTCAAGCGCAGCGCCACCCGCGATCTCGTCAAGCGGGTCTTCGGTGGCAACGTCGGCTCCTTGGTTGCCCACCTGCTGAAACACGAACGGATCTCGGCCGAGGAAGCCGCCGAGATTCGCAAATTGGTCGATCGCCGCGACAAGAAATGAAATAGAGATCACGGCATGAACTGGCTCGACGGGCAAACGGCGCTGTTCGACGGGGCGATCGCTCTGGTCCGCTTCGGCGGCAACTGGCTGTTGCAATCGGCGCTGCTGATCGCGATTGGCCTGGCGGCCGGCCGGCTGTTGGCCAGGCGCGGCTCGGCGGCGCAGTCGGCCGTCTACCGCACGACGCTCGCGGCCGTACTCGCCTGTCCGCTGGCCAGTCTGTGGCTGGCCCACACCGGATTTGCAGGTTGGTCGTTGGCCCTGCCTGGAACTTGGGTATCGGCCGGGCCTGGGCTCGCCTCGGCGGACATCAAGCGATCGGAATTGTTGTCTGCCGACACGATCGCTGACGCCACGGCGAGCCCGCCACCAGGTGCGCTACCGCCTCCGCCGGCCGTTGGCGAAGGTGAACCGGCCGGTAGCGAAAATGAGACCGAGTTGGCCCCGCGCGATTTGTCCGAAACATCGCCCGTCGCAGCGGCACCAGAGGGCAACAGCGCGGCCGTGAAGCGATCGATCCCGTATTCGTCTCGGTTGGCCCTGGCATTGAGCGCCCTCTGGATCGCGATTGCGGCGGTCCGGCTGGCTGGCTTGGGCACGGCCTGGTGGCGCTTGGCTTCGCTCAGAACTGGTGCATCGCCGGCCAGCGAGGCGACGGCCGCGGCCTGCCGAGCATTGGCGACGAGACTGGGCATCGCCGCGCCGGCGGTTCTGCACAGTCCCTGTGTGGTCGGTCCCTGCCTGGCAGGTTTGCGCCGGCCGGTCATTCTGCTGCCGGAGCGGGACCTCGGACCGCGGCTGAGCGAAGTGTTGGTTCACGAGTTGGCCCATTTCGCTCGTGGCGACTGTGGCTGGAATCTGCTGCGACAGATCGGCCTGGCGATCTTGTTTCATCAGCCGCTGTTGTGGATTCTCTCCCGCCGCTTGGAAGCAACAGCCGAGGAAGTCTGCGACGATTACGTGGTGCAATATGGAGGCGATCGGGCGGAATATGCCTACTGCTTGATCGAGGTGGCTGAGCATGCCATCGCGCTGCCGCTAGCCGCCGGCGTCGGCATCGTGCGATTGCGCTCGATGCTTGCCCATCGCGTCGGCCGAATCATGGACACATCGCGGCCGCTATCGACGCGGATCGGCAACCTGCTATTCGTTCTCGTGCTGATCGGCGGCCTGGCGGGGATCGCGATCGTCGGCCCCCTGGGAATCGTTTCCCGGCCTGCCGTCGCCAAATCGACGACGACGCCCGAGCCCTCGTCGTCGGGCGATGTGAAAACCGACGACGGGCCGCCGGGCACCACAGCTGCCGCTCAGCCGGCCGCCCCCGCGGCTGTCGAAGCTGAAAATGGCCCGCGCTCCCCCGCGCCGGAAGTGAAGTTCCATCGCATTGGGATCAATCTTGCAAGCGGGGCGATGGAAGTCTTTGCGTTGGCGTTTTCAGCCAAGGACGAGTTTTTGGTAGTCGGAGGTGGCGACGGCTGGAACGATCAGCAGCCCGGCCACGTGCGGGTGTGGGACTTCGCGCGGCGCAAACAGATTGCCGCCTATGACACGCCGCGCGGCATCCACAGCGTGGCCCTGTCCCCCGATGGGCGACGACTGGCCTACGGAAGTTGGTCGGGTGAGATTTGGCTGCGCGCGGTCGGGCACGTCGAGATGCTGCACGAGCAGATGGACGGTCCTGCCCGCGTCGCCCTGTCGCCAGACGGAAAAATGCTGGTGGCCGCGACCGAACGCGGCCAGATGAAAGCCTGGAACGCCACGGACGGCGAGCCGCTCGAGGGTATCGAGGGGGGCGGATTCGCGGCGTACTGGATTGGGTTTTCGCCCGACGGCAAATATCTGGCAGCCACGGGAGGCAAGGCCGACGAAGCGGATAGGCCGAAACTGGCCGTCTGGGACGTGGCAGCGCGACATCTGCTCTATGAACGGCCGGCAGAAACCGGCCCGATTCTTTGCGGCTCCATCTCGCCCGACGGCAAAACCCTGGCCACCGGGGGCGGCAATTCAATCGCCCTGTGGGATTTGGCAACCGGCTCTCGGCGCGGCCAAACCGCTGGACTCAAAGAGCCGATCAATCGGGTCGAATTCTCGCCCGACGGCAAACAACTGGTTTCGAGCGTGATCAAACCTGATGGGCCGCAGATGAACCTATGGGACCTGGCTTCCGGGAAAACACTCGGCGAGTTCTCGGGGCATCGCGGCCATGTCCGGGCGTTTGTCTTTACTCGCGATGGCAAGCAGTTGATCACGGGCAGCGCCGATCGTTCGGTACGGATGTGGGGTCTTGCCGATCGAAAGCAGACCGGCTCGCTGCAGGGGCTGCCCGGCGCTCGCGACTTCGCCGATGCACCGGTGACAAGCCTGGCCGTGGCCTTCGCTCCGGACGGCAACGGCGTGGCGACGGCCGACGACAATGGTCAGGTGAACCTGTACTGCCTCACGCCCCCCCGCTTGGCGCGGACCTGGCGGGCTCATAGCGACGCGGCCGCGGCTCTGGCCTATGCGCCAGACGGCAGCGTGCTGGCCAGCGGCGGCTACGACAAACAGGTGAAGCTCTGGAACCCGGCCACCGGCGACTTGATTCGCTCGCTTGCGGGTCACGCAGGCTGGGTGGTCTCGCTTGCCTTTTCGCACGACGGAAAAACTCTGGCCACCGGCAGCTATGACCGCACGCTGCGTCTATGGAACGTGGCCGACGGGACCGAATTGAAAGCATTCAAGGGCTATTCGGCTACCGTTCGTTCGCTGGCTTTTTCGCACGACGACCGGCTCTTGGCCAGTGGCAGCGCCGACCGCACGGTGCGTGTGTGGGACGTGGCCAGCGGCGAAGCATTGCCGAACTTTGCCGGCCACGATGCCTCGGTGCGCAGCGTGGCGTTTTCGGCCGACGACGGGTGGTTAGCATCGGCCGGCGAAGACAATGTGATCAAGATTTGGGACGTCGGCAGGCGCCAATTGCATGGCACGCTCACGGGACACACCGACATCGTCTCGGCGTTGGCTTTCGCCGAAGGAACGCTAATCAGCAGCAGTTGGGACCACTCCGTGCGAACCTGGGACGCCGCGGCGCTCAAGCCTCGCGAGCAGCTCATGAACGGTCCTAGCGAAATGGTCGCTCTGGCCGTCACCCCTCACGGCGATCGGCTGCTGGCTGTGGGCGCTGACCAATCGCTGACGTTCTTCAACGGCCTAGCCGCACGGTCGGTGGCCAAGACGCGTCCGCTCGAGGCGTTTCGAGACGACTTTTCGGACCGGTACGACTCGAGCTGGAAAATCGTGCGCGAGGATAGCAGCCACCTCTCGCTGACCAAGCGGCCGGGCTGCCTGACGATCACCACTCAACTCGGCACGATCTATGGCCCGGCCAGCACCGCGCCGGGCAAAGTGCCGGCCCGAAACCTTTTCCTCCGCCCGGCCCCGGCGCCCGACATGGGGGACTTCAGCATCACGCTGGCCGTGGACAAATTCGAGCCGACGGCGTTTTTGCAGCAAGTGGCGCTCGTTTGCTACGACGACGATGACAATTATTTGAAATGGTCGTTCGAACGACGAGAGAAAGAGGGAGCGACCCATTTCGTCATGGTCCGCGAGAGCGAAGCCCAGGACCAGCACGATTTGCTTTTGCAGATGCCCGCCCCTAAACGACTTTGGCTGCGTCTCACCAAGCGTGGCAACGACTATGAAGGGGCCTACAGCACCGACGGCCGGGACTTCAAAGTGCTGGCCGCTCGCCGCTGGGGATACGGCGCGCCGCAATTCGTCGGCTTCATTGCCAAAAATGGCCGCAATACCGCGGCCGAAGAGATCGATGTTGAAATCGACTCGTTCGAGTTGGCAGAGCCGGCAGATACCTCCAAGCAGCCTCAGTGAAAGCCGAACGTGGGTCGTGAGGCCAAGCCTCGCTTGACCCGGTTTGCTCGTTTGGCTATCTTCCCGCCGCGCTCGATGAGCGCGGCTGCGTGCTGGACTCGCGGCAGCTAGCATCCTCACCTGATCTCGCGCGCGGCGGATCGTGAGAGCCTACGGCAACGGAGTGCCTTATGGCGATCGACCCTTGGGCGGCCCTGTATCTCGTGATCGCGGCGATCGCCGTGGCATACGCCGGGCTGATTACCCTCCAGGCTTATGAGTTTCGCCGCTACGCGCTCAGCCGGCTGCGGCATCCGCTGGCCCGCGAGCCGCACGGGCATGCGGCCGTGGTCGTGGCCTGCCGGGGCTTGGACCTGGGGCTGACCGAGAATCTCCGCTCGCTGCTGGAGCAGGATTACGACGATTACGAATTGATCCTGGTCGTCGATCACCACGACGATCCGGCCTATGAATTGATCGAACGCTTGTGCCGGTCATATCCGCGGCGGACGTGCCGATTGATCGTGGCCGGAGCGGCCCGCGACTCGGGACAAAAGGTTCACAATCTGCTGGCGGCGACCGCGGGATTGTCGAAGGACATCGCGTATCTGGCGTTTGCCGATTCCGACACGCG
>DATJTR010000595.1:0-4303 GCA_035503215.1 Pirellulales bacterium | reverse complement strand
ATGCCGACTTTGATATTGTCGCGATCGAGGAGCCGCATGACGACCGACTGGCCGTGCTTGGTCGGCAACACGCTGACCCGCAAGTCGAGCTGTTTGTCGCCAACCGTGATTTTGATCCGACCGTCCTGCGGACGCCGCCGCTCGGCGATATCCATGCGGGCGAGAATCTTGATGCGGGAGAGAAGCGCGCCCAGCAGCCGGCGGGGGGGGCTATCGCGCTCAACCAAAATGCCATCAATTCGATAGCGAATGCGGATGCGGTTCTCGAAAGGTTCGACGTGAATATCGGACGCCCGTAGCTGGACGGCTTCGGAGATCAGCAGGTGCGTGAGCCGCACGATCGGGGCGCTGGAGTCATCGACGACTTCTTCGGCCGAGTGCGATTCCTGCTCGGTCTCGGTGAAATCGATCGCCGTATCGGTGAATTCCTGGAGCATCGAGTCGGCGCTTTGATCCTCCATTTGCCCGTAATGTCGGTTGATTGCCTCCAGGATGCTTTCGCGCGGGGCCAAGGCGATTTCGATCGGCCGGTTGAGGATGAAGCGGAGCTTTTCGAAGGTATCGAGATCGTCGGGGTCGCTCACGATGACCCGTAGCGATCCGCCGTCGACTTCGGCCATGGGAAGAAGGGCGTTTTCGCGGGCCACCGATTCGGGCACGAACTCCACCACCGAGGGCGGGATCACGACCTCGTGCAAATCGACGAAATCGAGCGAGCGTTCTTCGGCTACGGCCCGCGTAACCTCTTCGCCCGAGGCGTACCCCAACTTGATCAAGGCATCGCCCAGCTTGCTATTGGAGGTTTTGGCGACTTTCCGCGCCTCGACGACCTGATCGGAGCTGAGGATCCCCTGGCCGATCAGAATCTCGGGAAAGCTCCTCTTTGGCGGCATAGCACGGTTTCTCGAGCGGTGTGGGCTTTCGAGGCGCAGTTGGGACGACTTGCGCGTTCCGGTCTAGAATGCCCCGCCCCAGCCAAATACGCAAGTTGCTCAGTCACTTGCGCCGGTAGCAGCAAGCCGATCGCCCGGTCGAACGTGAAGTCCGCAGCGGCGGAAAAATATCGCCCGCGGCAGCACGCAAACTGGCATCAAGGAGTGGGGACGGAGGCGATTGCCCCCGGCAAGCGCGAAAAAGCGTTAACTTGGTTCAAATTATAGGGTAACGGTGCTCAAAGCCGTTGTCAACCAACGGTCTTCGCCCAAGCTGGCAGGGGTTTGAAGATCGGGCTTCGGGCAGTCGCTACAAACGGCTTCATCCGATCGACGGAAGGCAGGGCCGCAACGATGCGTCGCGAGTCCGCGGAGCCCAGTTTGTCTTGACAGTTTTCCGGGGTTTAGCCAATAATTCGCCCCGTTTTTTATCGCCCGGCGTTATCGCCACGCCCACGCGCGCAGGGCCGAAGCAGTCTTCGGCCTATCCCATCTAGCGCGGGCAAGCGTGGTGAGCCAGCGGTTCCAATCGCCTATTCGTTTCCAAATCGCCCGTTGCGAGCGGCCAGCGGCCGCCAGGTCGTCGTCCATGCGCTCCCCATTGGCCGACATTTTCGCGCGACAACCGCTCGCCGCCTGCAATGGCGTGGCGGTGCTGATCGTCGCGTTGCTGGCCGGAGTCGCATCGGCACAATCGATTTCCGGAAGCCAGCTGAATGCGACGCAAATAACGATTTCGCCGCTCAACGTGCCGCCGATGAACATCCAGTTGCCCGGCGGAAGCCGGGCTTCAAGTACAAACGGCCAACCATTTGCCGTCTCGGCTCCGATCGAACCCGCGGAGGAGGATTCGGAGGGAGCGGCGGGCGAGGCGTTGCCGGCGTACGTGCCGCGGCGCGTGGGCTCGCCCTCCAACGGTGCCGGGCGGCCAACCGGCATCTTGCAGTTGGTCACCGCGACGGAGCCGATCGATGAAACCCTGGACTCGAACTTTGCCGCGTCGCCGCCGGCGGAGCTGATGAAGCCGAATGCGCCACCGGCAATGCAATGGAACAATTCCTACGAGACGGGGCCGGCTGAGGTAGAGAGCGTCGCTGGCTGGCGGCGGTTGATTCCGACCGGCATGAACCCCTGGGGTCCGCGGACACCTTTGGCCGACCGTGCCGTGGGCTGGGGAACACCCCTCTTGGGAACGAGTTGGCTCAATCGGCCGTGGAGCGCCGGTTGGTTCGCCGGCGGCATTTTTGGTTCGCCTCTGATGCACGGCGTTTCGCAGCAGGGAGGATTCTACGGCGGCTATCGGCTGGGCTTCGATTACGACTTTTACTGGGGATGGGAGGCCCGCCTGGGAGCGGCTTCGATTTGCTTGAGCGAGCCCGATCGGATCGGCCAGCCAGGCACGAACGACTTTTGGAACCTGGACATGAGCTTGCTGTACTACCCCTGGGGAGATTCTCAGTGGCGGCCATACGCAAGCGCGGGCATGGGCATGGCCACCGTGGCGTTTTGGGATCCCTACAATAACCGCTACGACCAGCTCGAGTTCGCCACGCCGATCGGCATCGGGCTCAAGTATCGCTGGACGAATTGGGTGGTGTTTCGGACCGATTTGATGGACAACATTGCCTACGCCCGTGGAATGGTCGAAACGACCAACAACTTCTCGTTTAGCGCGGGCGTGGAAATGCGCTTCGGCGGCGTGCGGCGGAGCTACTGGCCCTGGAATCCCGGCCGGGTGATTCGCTAAAATCGCGACGGACAGGGGGCGCCACCTTCGTTTTATGCGCGGCGCGCGCGGACAGACGGAGCCGGTCGTGCGGTGTAGTGCAGCTCGCCGCGCGATTCCGATCTCCTGTGTTGCCAAGCATTTCAGCCGGCTGGCTTGCTGCCGCCAGCGCCCCTTGAGAGCCACTCGTGGGTGTGGTAATTTCGAGGGATTTTAGTCTGCCCGCGAGGCTTTGGTTAAGCTGGAGGGGACGGCGCGAGGGCCCGTCACCCCAGGCGAGGGCGGGCTGACCGGCGCTCGCCATTGGGCCGCCTGCCAAGCGGATTTGCAAGGATAGCTCGAGGATCATTACCGTGCCGCGCCGCAACGACATCCACCGAATTCTATTGATCGGCTCAGGTCCGATCGTCATTGGTCAGGCCTGCGAGTTCGACTATTCAGGGACTCAGGCTTGCAAAGCCTTGCGCGAAGAAGGCTACGAAGTGGTGCTGGTCAACTCGAATCCGGCCACGATCATGACCGATCCGGGCATGGCCGACCGCACTTATATCGAACCACTCACCTGGGAGTGCGTGGCCAAGGTGATCGAGGCCGAGCGTCCCGACGCGCTGCTGCCGACGCTGGGTGGCCAGACGGCGCTGAACCTGGCGATGGATTTGGACAAACACGGAGTGCTGGCCAAGTACGGCGTGGAGATGATCGGGGCCCGTCCCGACGTCATCAGAAAGGCGGAGAATCGCGAAGAATTCAAGCAAGCGATGGACCGCATCGGGCTGGAAGTGTGCCGCGGGGCCACGGTCCACAATATGGACGAAGCCAAGGAGGTGCTCAAAGAGATCGGCTTGCCTTGCGTGCTGCGGCCCAGTTTTACGATGGGGGGCAGCGGCTCGGCGGTGGCCTACAACCGCAGCGAGTTCGACGACATGATTCGCCGCGGGCTGGAGCTTTCGCCGGTCAGCGAAGTGCTCGTCGAGGAGTCGATTACGGGCTGGAAGGAATACGAGCTGGAAGTGATGCGCGACACCGACGACAACGTCGTCATCATCTGCTCGATCGAGAATTTCGACGCGGTGGGCGTGCATACCGGGGATTCGATCACCGTGGCCCCGGCTCAAACGCTGTCGGACAAGGAATATCAACGGATGCGCGACGCGGCGCTGGCCGTGATCCGCGAGATCGGCGTCGAGACAGGCGGCTCGAACATCCAATTCGCGATCGATCCGAAAGATGGGCGGATGATCGTCATCGAGATGAATCCCCGCGTCAGCCGATCGAGCGCGCTGGCCAGCAAGGCGACCGGATTTCCCATCGCCAAGATCGCGGCCAAACTGGCCGTGGGATATCGCCTGCACGAGCTGCCGAACGACATCACCCGTGAGACGCGGGCCTGTTTCGAGCCGACGATCGACTACGTGGTGACCAAGATCCCACGGTTTGCTTTCGAAAAATTCCCGGAAGCCGATTCGATGCTCACCACGCAAATGAAGAGCGTGGGCGAGACGATGGCTATCGGCCGCACGTTCAAGGAATCGTTCCAAAAGGCGCTCCGTGGCTTGGAAGTGGGGGCGTTCGGGTTTGGCTGCGACAGCAAGGACCGCTGGGATACGCCTCAGCAGCCGACACGCGAGGAAATCCGGGCGAAGCT
>DATJTR010000594.1:0-2562 GCA_035503215.1 Pirellulales bacterium | reverse complement strand
AGGTGGTCGGATTCAGCGGCACGTCGAGCAGCATGCACTATCTGACCCGCTTCACCGAAGAGCTGCTGACCGACGACAGCCCAGTGGCTTACAAGAAGCCGCACAAACCATCGCCGGCGACCGGCACGGCGCCGGCCCCCCCTGCCCCGCCCGTGACGGCCAAATCGCCCGGCCGACAGCAGCGGCGCGCGACGCAGCGCTAGACCGTTAAGGCGGCGGGCTGAGAAGCACACGTCATTTGCGTGCGCTGTCGTGCAGCATTAGGCTGACGATAGGCGATCCCGCTGAGGCCGGTTCGCCGGCACTATTGCTCACAAGTTTCGTTGGCATGGAACGCTCCAAACGGAGAATCCAGTTTCTTGTCGTTGGCGGGATGCTGCTCGTCCTCGCTGTCGCCGGCGGCATGGTCGCCAAGCGAGTGAACCTCGCGCGCGAGGCCGCACTCCTGAGCGCCTGCGACTGCCGGATGTGCGGGCTCTCGTCGTCGCTGGCCCATTACTACGACGCGCACAAAACGTTCCCCGCCGAATACAACGAAGATCGTCGCAATGCGCTCCGCTGGGACGAATCGCTCGGCGGCTTAGATCACCGTCCTATTGATTGCGACTGCCCTTCGGGGCGTGGGCGCTTCGCAGCAATCTGTGGTCCCGGCGCGATCTTCGACGGAGTTCACCCAACGCGGCCGGACGAGGTGACTGACGGCTGCGAAAACACGCTCGTACTCATCGAACTCTCCCGGCAGGAAATCGCCTCCGCCGGCAATGGCGGCCCGCGACTGAGCGAATTGGAGCAACTAGCCGACCGGGACCAGATGGTATCTGCATCCTCGATTCACGCGGGTGGCCGAGGATTGGTCTTTGCGGACTGCGTGAATTACCGGCTGGTCAAATCAATTCCGGTGGCGACGTTACGAGCGTTACTGACCAAGGCGGGGGGCGAAAAAATCACGCGACAACAACTCGTCGACGACGGTGTCCTCGCCCACACCGGCTGGTACGCGCAGATTCCCTGAGCCCGCGGCCGAGTTCGTCAGCCCACTCGCTCGGCCAGAATGGCGACAACCGATTTCGCGCGGCGATAGAGAATGAGCGTGGCGGCCGCGTCGCCGGCGACTTTTAGCTCGCGCGCGACGGTGGCCGGGTCGAACCGAGTACCGCGCTGCTTCACTTCCAAGCGGCCGATCCGCCGCTCGGCCAAGAGGCGTTTCAAGCGGCGGACGTCCCACGGCACGACTTCCGACACCGCCAGCGCCGCGAGCAGCGGATGATCGAGTGGGTGGTCGGCCGTGAGATACGCCCCGCCGGCCACGAGCGCGGCCAATCCCTGCTCTCGGGCCAGCGCGCCGACCAACCGCGCGGCGACCAGGGCCGGATCGGGATCGAACACGTACTGGCCCACCACTGCGGCGACGGGACACTCGACGTCGGGCAAGCCCGAGAAGCTGGCCGGAGCCGCTGCGCCCGGTTCGCCGCCACGAGGGACGAGCGTGGCACGGTGCCGACCGGGCTGCCCAGCCAGCGGCCCGAACCAGGCCACAAGCTGGCGACACTCGCGGGCCGAGCTGATCCATTCGAGTTCGGCCGCATCGCGCCACGCCGCCGGCAGCTCGGCGGCGGGAGCAAGCTTGACTGCGCCGGCCGGAGCGGCGGCCAACAGAGAATCGATCACGCCAGCCGGCGGATCGTGGAGCGCGACCTGCGTCGTGCGGCGGCCCGAGGGGCGACGATCGGGATCGATGTGCCACGCATCGTCGGCCACGAGTTGGTCGGGCGAAACGTCGCCAACCGTAACCGCGGCCGCGGGAAACGTTGGTTCACCGGCGGGCGAAAGTTCCAGCAGGGCTCGGCAATTTGCTTCGGCCAATAAGGCTGCCGCGGGATCGCGATCGACGCCGTGGGCCGCCGTGCGCGTGGCCAGGGCCGTCAGGTCGCCGCCGATGCCGCAGCAAAAATCGAGCACGCGGCCGGCCCCGGCGAACCGGGCGGCCTTGTAGGCGGCCGTCCAACCGTCGGTCGCCTGTTCCAGCCCCACGGGGGTGAAAAACATTCGCTCAGCAGCGGCGAACTTGCGCGCTGCCCGATGACGCAACTCGACTTGCTGGGCGACCAGCCGGGCGCGCTCGGCCGAGAGCTCGCTGCGCAAACGGGCGGCGCGGGCCAAGGGATCGCGCTCCTCGGCGGCCGACGACAAACAGGCGGCCGCGGCCGGGCTGACCAACCAGGCCAGATCGGCCAGCGCTGCGGTCGGCGAAGTGGTGGACATGGCGGTCCTGAATGGGATCCGATCGATCGTGGAACTGGGCGCCGACATGTGCGGTCTGGATCACGCCCTTCGCTCGCGCTCGGGGCATGCCACCCCTGCGAACGATGCTCCCCGGTCGACCACAAGGAGAAGCGAGTGACTGCCGGCCGCGATCCATGCTACAATCTGCCGCAATTGTCTCACAACGCGCTTATTTGACAGCTAGGTTGGGAATGGGCTCGTTGCACAACCTCAAACGCCCTGTTTTCAGGGCTTCCGTTGGTCGCCCTTCGGCCCATTTGCCGCCACGGACTCAATAGG
>DATJTR010000593.1:0-9150 GCA_035503215.1 Pirellulales bacterium | reverse complement strand
ATCGGTCGAGCAGGCCGATTTTCCCAGCGCGATGGTGTTGCGACTGGTGCGTAAAGACGTGCTGCGATACGGCGAAAACCCCCACCAGCGTGGGGCGCTCTACAGTCTGAACGACAAATGCGGCGCAAACCTGGTCAATTCGCGTCAGCTCCACGGCAAAGAGCTTTCCTATAACAACCTGCTCGATCTCGACAGCGCCCTGGCAATGGTGCGCGTCTTGGCCGGCCCTTCGGTGGTCGTGATCAAACACAACAATCCTTGTGGCGCCTCGACGGCCGAGTCGCTGTCGCAAGCGACGCGCCAAGCGCTCGATGGCGATCCGGTGAGCGCGTTCGGCTCGGTGCTGGCGATCAATCGTGCGGTCGACGCGGCGGCGGCCGAAGTGCTGGTCGAGCCAGGGCGTTTCATCGAGGCGATTGTCGCTCCAGATTTCGATCCCGCCGCGCTTGAAATCCTCACCACTCGTCCCAAGTGGAAGGACAACGTGCGACTATTGCGTTGCGGTCCACTGGCGGTCGTGGCGCCGGCCACTCAGTTTCGCCAGATCGAAGGAGGCTTGCTCGTGCAGGATGCCGACAATCAGGGCGATCCGGAGGAAGAGTGGAAGATCGTCAGCCAAGCGCTGCCTGGCGACGCCCAGTGGAGCGATCTCCGCTTTGCCTGGTCCTTGGTGCGACATGTGAAATCGAACGCCATCACTGTCGTCAAGAACAAGACGTTGTTGGGCTGCGGGGCGGGACAGATGAGCCGCGTCGACAGCGTGGGCTTGGCGCTGACCAAGGCCGGAGATCGAGTGAGCGGCGCGGTCATGGGCTCGGACGCCTTTTTTCCCTTCGCCGATTCCATCGAGCAAGCTGCCAAGGCAGGTATTTCGGCCGTGATTCAGCCCGGTGGCTCACGGCGCGACGACGAAGTGATTGCCGCGGCCGATGCCCATGGACTGGCGATGATCTTTACCGGACGGCGGCATTTCAAGCACTGACCAAGTCCGCGGCGAAAGTCGATCGCCAAGCTTGATGCGAGCCAAACGGGGCGCCGAGGCACCGGGCGGCACGCCCCAGGCCATGAAAGTTCTAACCTGTTGATTCGGTCTCGCGACGAGCACCATGCCTTCGATCCTCGACAACATCATGGCGACGAAACGGACGGAGATCGCCGCCGCCAGGCGGACGACCTCCGAGGCCGAGTTGCGCCGCCGGATCGAGGAAACGCCTCCGCCGCGCGATTTCTTTCAGGCCCTCTCAGCTCCCGGCCCGATCAAGTTGATTGCCGAAGTGAAAAAGGCCAGTCCCTCGAAAGGAGTGATCCGGGCCGACTTTCAGCCGCTCGAGATCGCCGAGATCTACGCCAACCACGGGGCGAGTTGCCTGAGCGTGCTGACCGACGCCCAATACTTCCAAGGCAGTTTGCAGATTCTGGCCGATGTGCGGCGGCACGTGTCGCTGCCTGTGCTGCGGAAGGATTTCATTCTCGACGGCTACCAATTGCTCGAAGCCCGCGCCGCCGGGGCAGACGCCGTGCTGCTGATCGCCGAATGCCTCGACGACTGCCACTTGCGCGGGCTGCACAACGAGGCGCTCGAATTAGGCCTGACGCCGCTCGTCGAGCTGTACGAACCGGCCAACCTGCCGCGAGTTCTCGAGGCGGGCGCGACTCTGATCGGAATCAATAACCGTGATCTCCACACCTTCGAGACCAGTCTCGACCACACCTTGCGCATGCGGCAAGAGGTGCCCGACGGCTGCTTGCTCGTCAGCGAGAGCGGCATCAGCAGCCGAGCCGACGTCGTTCGGTTGGAAACGGCGGGCGTCGACGCGATCTTGGTCGGCGAAAGCCTGATGGCCAGTCCCGACATTGGCTCGGCCGTCGACCGGCTGTTGGGCATCACGCGCTAGCTCGGGCACGGAAGCCAAGCCCTGCGCGACCCGCCAATCCCCGGGTTTTGACTGGGCGGGTTGACGTATTGGCGCCGCTGCCCCGACAATGCCCAACGTTGCCTGTTCGCCGTTGCCCCGTTGGCTGCCTGCCGTCATGTCGCAATCATCGCATTCTTCCGAGCCCCCCGTTCCCGGCGACATGTATCCGCCGGTCGAGCCCCCCAGCGCGGGCTTCATCTTGCAACTGTTCGTAGTGCCCGGGATCATCGTCGCGATCATCATCATGGTCTGGCTGCTGTTCAATTGGGTCGCGCGCACCGGCAACGATCCCCAGGAATATGTGCGAGCATTGCAGCGCGACAACGCCGGCAGTTGGCAGGCGGCGGTCAACCTGGCCAATGCGCTGGCCAATTCTGGGCCCCAAGGTGCCGAATTGCGGAAGCAAGCTTCGCTCGCCCGCGACCTGGCCGATCTGCTCGACAAGGAAATCGAATCGGGCAGTGCCAACGAGCAATCGCTGATGATGCAGTTTTTCTTGTGCAAAGCCCTGGGTGAATTCGAAACATCCGAAGGGCTTTCGACACTGGTGAAAGCGGCTGCCCGTCGCGATGAAAAGGAAGGAGAAGTCAGGCTGGCCGCGTTGCAAGCCATCGCCGTCCTGGCCGAAAACTTGAGTCGGGCTCAGCCCGGCCAATCCCTCGCGAAGCCCGACGTCGTCGAAGTCCTCCTCGATGCATCGCACGACGCCGATGCAAGAGTCCGTGGAACGGCCGCCTATTCGATGGGAGTCGTGGGCGGCGACAAACTGGTCGCCCGACTGGCGGAAATGCTGGCCGACGGCAATCCCGACGTGCGTTACAACGCGGCCATGTGGCTCGCGGCCGACGGCGACGAGCGGGCGGCCGATACCTTGGCCGAAATGCTCGATCCGGAGGAATCGACTGGCGTCGAATTGGAAAAGGAAGAAAAACTGCGACCCTACAAACGTGCGCTGATCGTCGGCAATGCCCTGCGCGCCGCCCAGAAACTGCACGCCAAGAATCCTGCCGCCGACCTGTCTGCGGTGCGTGGGCAACTCGAGCGATTGCTGGCCAGCAATCCCGACAAGGTGGAACGCGTTGCAGCGGCCGAATTGCTGGAAGAATTGACGCCAGCGGAAAAGGTGCCCACCCGCGCCGAATAACGAAAAACTCGAGAACCAAAAGCGCCGCCTGCCGCCCAACGTAGCCCGGCGGAAGCGTCCTGCGGCGGGCCGCACGCCAAGTTCAAAACGACCGGTTTTCACTTAACCATCAACGGAGTGCACGATCATGGCAGCCAAACCAGCGGAAGTAATTGAGATGTTGACCACCGCCTACAGCATGGAGTTGGAGACGGTCATGAATTATCTGGCCAACAGCATCAATCTCGACGGCGTGCGCGCCGAGGAGATCAAGAAGTCGCTGGCGGCAGACATCACGGCCGAAATCGGCCACGCCCAGCAGTTGGGCCACCGGATCAAGCAACTGGGCGGGCAGGTGCCCGGTTCGCTGGGCGTAAAGCTGGGAAATCAGGCGCAGCCGTCCCCGACCACGACCGACGTCGTGGCGGTGATCAAAGGCGTGATTGCAGCCGAAGACGCCGCCTGCAAGCAATATAAAAAGATCATTCTGGCCACCGACGGCGACGACTTCGTCACGCAGGATCTATGCATCCGCATCATGGCCGACGAAGAGGAACACCTGATTCTCTTCAAGGGCTTCTTGAAGGAATACACTTCGTAGCGAGCCCTGCGAAGCATTCACCCGTCGCCAGACCGCGGACGCGCTGTGCCCTCGAGTCGGCAATCGATTGTAAGAATTACAATCGTCGCGCCGTAGCTGTCCGTCGCACGCTTCTGCCTGCGCTTGTCAAACTTTGACGATTGCGCAAGCGGCAACACCCAAGCCGCGCGATACCAATGCCATGAGGAGGCGCGGGCATGTTGCGTTTCGGCAACACGCTCCGATTCCTTGAAACATTTTTTGTGCGTGCTAAGTACTTGATGCCGTAGAATGTTGATGTCGCGCTGTTGCGCAGCGCGCAAGATTTTGATTTGCGTTGCGGATAAACGTCCGGCAGACTCTGGGTGTGCTGAAAAATCGCTTTGCCGACCTTTGGCGACAAAGTTGCTGCTTGTGCCTGATGCGAGGCCGTTCGCGCCTCGATTCGGCAGCCGGCTGCTGTTTGGCCACCCACGTCACGCTTCGCGCGTAAACTAGGATTGAACAGAGCGTCGGAACCGCCCGTACCAGTGGTGGTGTTACCGGCCGTCGATCGTTCCCGAGGGGGTTGAGATGAAAAGAATCCTGTTGTACTCGTTGACGATTTGGTCTGGCGCCGGGCTGCAAGCCGTGGCGCAAGAGGCATGCCAGACGTACCGCCTGGTCTATCAAACGGTTTACGATGAGCGTCAGGTAACCGCCTACCGGATCGAAAACGAGACGGTCTACGACCAACAAACGGTCACGCGCTATCGTCCCGTTTATGAAACCGAGATGCGCGAGCGGCGTTACACGGTCGCTCGTCCAGTGACCGAAACGGCCGAACGCGAAGAACGCTATCAAGTGATGCGTCCGGTTTGGGAAACCGAAATGCGCGATGCTAGCTACAACCGCGTCCGCGACGTGGTTGAAACTTCGGAGCGCGAAGAGCGCTACGTCGTGCAGCGTCCGGTCACCGAAACTCAAGAGCGCGAAGAGCGCTACGTCGTTCAGCGACCGGTGGTCGAAACGGCCGAGCGTGAACAATGCTCCACGGTCGTCGAACCGGTCACCACCTATCGCACCGACTACGTCGACCAAGGGCAGTACGTCGATCAAATGAACGTGCAGCCGGGCCGCGCCTATACCGCCTTGCGTTGGGTTCCCGGCACTGCGACGTGCGATCCGGCCACTGGCCAGATGGTAAATCGGCCGGGCGGATTGGCCTGGATTCCTTTCAAGGCCCCCGACACCACCACGGTGAACCGGGTCTGGCAGCCGAACGTGGTCGCGGTGCAAACTCCGCAAACCAATTACGTTCAGCGCGTCGTCACGCAAAAGGTGCCTTACCAGGTCACCCGTTACGTGCCGGAAGAAATGGTGCGCAAGGTGCCGATCCAAGTCTGCCGCATGGTCCAAGAGGAACAGGTACGCAAGGTGCCGGTGAACACGGTTCGCCAGGTGACGGAACGGATCGAGCAACAGGTGCCGGTGCAAGTCTGCAAGATGGTTGCGGAAGAAGTCGTCCGCAAAGTGCCCGTCACGACTTGCCGGATGGTGTATGAAGACAAAGTCGAACAGACGCCGGTGCAGGTTTGCAAGATGGTCGCTTACGAAGAGACCGTGCAGGTGCCCCGGGTCGTCGAGAAGCGTGTGCCGGTGACCTACACCTGCCGCGTGCCTCGTCTGGTCGAAATGCGCGTGCCGATCAGTCCCTGCGGCGAAACGGCCTGCTGTGGTTCGGACAGTGCCGTGACGTACGCCTCGCCGACTCCGGCGATGGCGCCTAGCCGCGCCGCCGGCCCGTCGCCGACTCCGGCCGACCCGCCGGCCAAGAGCGGCAGCTCGAACAGCCCTGGCGATGCTTCACAGCGCAAGCCGGAACTGAATCCGGGCGAGCACGTCCCGACCCCGGTCGACGACGATGCGTCGGGCAGCAGCCGCTAAAAGCGCCTGCGGCCGCCGGACTCGATTGAAATGAAAGGCCCCCGGGTCGATTGGCCCGGGGGCTTCTTTTTTTGCTCGTAGACTAGGGGCCCGTCGATCAGGCTTTCTTGCCTACCAGTTCGCGCGCCTGGGCAGCGACCGCATCGGCGGTGATGCCGAAATGCTTGAAGAGCGTGGGCCCGGGAGCCGAGGCTCCGTAGCCCTTCATGCCGACGAAGCGGCCCGTTGGCCCGAGATAGCGATCCCAGCCGAATCGCTCGGCGGCCTCACACGCCACGCGCTTCGTGATCGCCGCCGGCAGCACCTTTTCGCGATAAGCGGCATCTTGCTCCTCGAAGATCTCCCACGAGGGCATGCTGACGACGCGGGCCTTGATTCCTTCGGCCTTCAGCTTTTCGTAGGCATCGACGCAGACCGAAACCTCGCTGCCGGTTCCCAGCAAGATCACCTCCGCCTTGCCTCCCTCGGCATCGGCCAGAATGTAGGCTCCCTTGGCCACGCCGGCCGCCGGAGCATACTTGGTGCGGTCGAGCGTCGGCAGGTTTTGCCGCGTCAGCACCAAGCACACCGGCCGGTCCTTCAAAGGCATGATCACCCGCCAGGCCTCGGCCACTTCGTTGGCATCGCCAGGGCGAAGGGTGATCAGGTTCGGAATTGCCCGGCAAGCCGCCAGGTGTTCGATCGGTTCGTGCGTGGGCCCGTCTTCGCCAACTCCGATCGAGTCGTGCGTGAACACCCAGATCGACGGAATCTTCATGATCGCGCTCAAGCGGATCGACGGCCGCATGTAGTCGGTGAACACGAAGAAGGTCGCGCCAAAGCCCCGCACCAGGCTCAGCACCATGCCATTCACGGCGGCCCCCATGCCGTGCTCGCGGATGCCGAAATGGAAGTTGCGGCCGGCGAAATTCCCCGGCTCGAAATCGCCGGCGTTGTCGAACGTCAAATGCGTCATGGTCGATGGGGCCAGGTCGGCGGCGCCACCGATGAGCCAGGGCACGCAACTGGCCACGGCGTTCAGCACCTTGCCCGACGACACCCGGCTGGAGACTCCCTTGGCATCGGCCGGGAAGGTGGGAATCGCCGCGTCCCAATCCTTCGGCAACTCGCGCTTGGTCATCGACTGCCATTCTGCGGCCAGGTCGGGAAACTTCGCCGCGTACTCCTTGAACTTTTGCTGCCAGGCGGCTTGCAGCTTGGCGCCCCGCGCGCCAACACCGGCCGCAAAGTTCTCGAGGACTGGCTCGGGCACAAGAAACTTGGCGTCTTCCGGCCAGCCGTAGAATTTCTTCGTCAGGCGGATTTCTTCTTCCCCCAGCGCCTCACCGTGAGCCTTGTTCGTGTCTTGTTTGTTGGGCGCTCCGTACCCGATATGGCTGCGCACGATGATCATGGTTGGTTGGTCGGTCGTAGCGTGGAATTCCTTGTAGGCCCGCCGCAAGGCATCCAGATCGTTTACGTCTTCCACGCGCAAGACATGCCATCCCAGGCCTTTGAAACGGGTGGCCACTTCGTCGCTATAGGCCAGCTCGGTATTGCCTTCGATCGTGATGTGATTATCGTCGTAAATCCAGCACAGGTTGCCCAGTTTCAGGTGGCCGGCGATCGATGCCGCCTCGTTCGAAACGCCTTCCATCAAGTCGCCGTCGCTGCACACGGTATAGATCCGATAGTCGAACAACTCGAAGCCGGGGCGGTTGAAGTGGCTGGCCAGCCATTTCTGCGCGATCGCCATGCCGACCGAGTTGCCGACGCCCTGCCCGAGCGGGCCGGTCGTCGTTTCGACGCCGCTCGTCTCATGGCTTTCGGGGTGGCCAGGAGTACGGTAGCCAAGCTGCCGAAACTTTTTGATATGTTCCAGCGGCACCGCCAGTTCGTCGCTGACCTTGCCATGTTCGACCTGCTTCACGCCGGCCAGGTGCAGCGTGGCATAAAGCAACATCGACGCATGCCCGCACGAGAGAATGAAGCGGTCGCGGCCCGGCCACAGCGGATCGGCCGGGTCGTAGCGCAGCACCTCATTCCACAAGGTGTAAGCGACCGGGGCCAGCGCCATCGGAGTTCCCGGATGGCCGCTCTTGGCCGCCTCGACCGCATCCATGGCCAGGGTGCGGATCGTGTTGATCGACAATTGGGTAATCTCTTGCTTGTTGAGCGTGGCGGGACTCGCCGTAGTCGATGAATGCATCCGAGGTACCGTTTCGTTGGGATGACTGGAAAAACAAAACCCCAAACGTCCCAGTGGGGGCGAGCGACCGATCCGCTCCGGGCCGAACCGATTGAGTTTAGGGGTCGCAACCCCGAACCGTCAACGCGGCGGCGCCAGGTGGACGGCCAGCCCGTAGCGGGGATCGCCAGTCCTGGGAGCCGATCGACAAGGGCTGTACAATTCGATCCGATAGGAGAGCGCTGGCAACGAATTGCGCGTTTTTAAGTTGAATCCCGAAAATCCTGGCAGCCCGAGACTTAACATGCAAGTTACCGCCATCGGCGAAGCGAAACTGGCGGACGTGGAAGCCGACGCCCTGGCACTCGGCATTTCGGCCGGCGAATCCCTTTCTAACATGGCCCAAGCGGTCGATGCGGCGTCCGGAGGCCTGATCGCCAAGCTGGTGGCAGAAAAGGAGTTCGCCAGCAAACCAAACGAGCTCTTGGCGATTCCGGCGCCTCCGGGTTTGAAAGCTCGCCAACTTTTACTTGTCGGACTGGGCCCCGTCACCAAGTTCGATGCCGGTGCGGCATACCGGGCTGCCGCCGCCGCCGCCCTGGCCTTGGCCGCCAAAGAACGAAAACAAGTCGCCTTCGCGCTTGGCAGCGATTGGCCGGCCCCTTGGGTGGAAAGCGCCTTGGCGGGGGCGATCGCCGGCTCGCAAGGGCAGGATTTATATCGAGCGGAGAAGAAACGCTTCCCGTTCGGCACGCTGTTGTGGGCCGGCAGCAAAGATCCTGCCGCGCTCGAACGCGGCCAGATTCTCGGTGATAGCATCAACCTCGCCCGGCGGCTGGTCAACGAGCCGCCCGACGCGATGTATCCCGAGTCGTTCGCCTCCCGCGCGGCCGAGGTCGCCAACGAATGCGGCCTGAAGAGCGAGATTTGGGACGAAGCGCGGCTCAAGGCCGAGCGCTGCGGCTCGCTGCTGGCGGTTGCCCGGGGTTCGAGTCGACCGCCGCGGCTGGTCATGCTCGACTATCGCGGTGCCAAGGGGGACCGGCCTTGGCTGGCCATTGTCGGCAAGGGAGTTACCTTCGACTCCGGCGGATTGTCGCTCAAACCTACCGATGGAATGCTGACGATGAAGTGCGATATGGCCGGCGCTGCCACGATGCTGGGCGCGATGCGGGCAATCGCTCTCCTTCGTCTACCGGTGAATGTGATCGGCCTGGCCGGCTTGGTCGAAAACATGACGGGTCCGGCAGCGATGAAACTGGGGGACGTCCTCACTGCCCGCAGCGGCACCACGATCGAGGTCCACAACACCGACGCCGAAGGCCGACTAGTGCTGGCCGACGTTCTGAACGTGGCCCTCGACCGGCGGCCAGAACGCATCGTCGATTTGGCCACACTAACCGGGGCGTGCGTGGTGGCGTTGGGAACCGAAGTGGCA
>DATJTR010000592.1:0-4545 GCA_035503215.1 Pirellulales bacterium | reverse complement strand
TAGGAAACAGGCTTGCCGCGCGCGTCCAGTCGCCCCCTTTTTTCGAGCTGCGGCGAAGGCCCCTGAAGCGGATTTTCAACCTCGAACGCAATCCAGCATGTCCCTCAAACAAGAAGAGTCGGCAAGCGAGCAGGACATCAGCTTCAGCGAGTTTGTCGCACGCGTTCCCCTGCGCGAATCGCTGCTGGCGCTAGCTGTCGTCGTCTTCTTAGGCACACGATTGGGGTGGTTCGTCGAATTCGGCACCCAATACGATCCTCGATTTTCCGTCGTTTTCGCGAAGGTAGCGCGGCACGGCATCGACAAGCGGGAGACGGTCTACAAGGACATTGCGTTCGAATATCCTCCACTGGCCTGGTGGTTCTCGGCCGTGCCGCGATTGATCGATTGGAATTCCTACCCGAACGACAACGACGCACCCGAGGACGTCGTACGGTGCCGCAACTGGTACTTTCATTCGTTCCACGTCGAATGCCTCTTGGCCGACATCTTCTGCTTTGGATTAATCGTCGCCTTGGGCCGGCTGGTTTCACCGCGCGCCGAATGGCTGTTGCCGATCGGCTATTGCTTGGTGACCGTCGCCCAGCCCTATCTGATTTTCGATTCGTTCGACCTGGGTTTGTGCGCTTTCTTCCTGGCTTTTTGCTATTGCTGGCTGCGTTCGACGGAAGCTGGCGCCGCCACCGATCTCTGGGCGCTGCTCGCCTATGCCATTTTGGGCTGCGGCATCAGTTACAAAATCATGCCGATCTTGTTGGTGCCGTTCGCCGCGCTTGGCGATTGGCGGGCAGGCTGCGGCCTGCGAAAGGGGTTCGCGCGCGGCGTGGCGCTAGCGACAACGGCCGCGGGTCCCTTTCTGATTCATTTCGCGCTGGCCGGCCCGGGCGTATTCGACTTGTTTCGCTATCACAGCCAGCGCGGCCTGCAGTTCGAATCGTTTTGGGGAAGTACCGTCCTCGCGCGGTCGGCGCTCGGCGTTCCTTGCCAGGTTGTTTGGGAGTGGGGATCGTACGACGTGGTCGGCGGCGCGACAGACGCCTGCCGAACGCCGTCGCGCTGGATCGCGCCGGGATTGATGGCGGCGGTCTGGGGCTGGACCTGGTGGAAGCGCCTCGATCGCCGAGCGACGCTGTGGGCCGGGATCTGCGCCGTCGAGTTATCGGCCGCCTTCAGCTACGTCTATTCGCCGCAATATGCCCTTTGGCTTTTACCGCTGGCCCTGCTGGCGGCAACGAACTTGTTTGGCCGGCGCTGGCTCCCCTGGGCTTTGCTGATCGTCTTCACGACCATCATTCTGTCGGCTTCGTGTTACATTTGGCCAAACCATTTCGAGGAGCTGTCGCAACTACAGCCGCTGTTTGTTTCCCTCTCGATCGTGCGCAGCGTCAGCCTGGTGGGCCTGGCCGGACTCCTCGCTTGGGAATGGTTCGCCGCGACACGCTGCGCAGGCGGGGCCGCCGTCCAGTAAGCCCGGATCCAGTGAACCCGAATCCATCGACTGACGGTACCCAGCGGGCCATTGAGATAGCACGAAGCGACGACGAAAGCGTTACGGCTGCCGGCGAGCTTCAATCGCCTAGAGTTTCTGATCCCACCACCCCGGCTGCGGTCGGAGGAAGACATCGGTCGTTGCTCTGTCCGGCGGACCAACAAATCGGAGCCGGCGCTGTAGAGGGCCGGCAGACAGATTCGATCATTATCCCACCCACCTCCCCGCCCGTTTAAGCAATCTGCCGAAGCGACCATCTCGATTCATTGCTTCAAGGTCTTGGTTTTCAGCAACCGGTCGAGCGCGTTCTGCAAAGCCGCGTCGTGCGGCGCGAACTGCAAAGCCTGCCGGTAACGGGCGATCGCCTCGTCGGTCCGCCCCAGCCGGACTAGCTCGGCGGCCAAGTCAGCGTGAGGACCGGCAATGTGCGGAGCCAGTGCGATGACTTGCTCGAACTCGGCAATCGCCTCTTCGCTGCGCCCCTGCTTAGCGAGCAGACGGGCCAAGCCATAATGCGGTTTGACCAGATGGCGATTCAGCGTGATCGCCTGCCGATAGTGTTCTGCCGCCTCGTCGTCTTTCCCTTGCTCGGCCAGCACCAGGCCCAAATTGGTGTGGGCGGAGAGGGAGTTGGGGTCAAACTGGAGAAGGGCGCGAAATTGATCGGTGGCTTCGAGAAATCTTTTCTCCCCTGCCAGCGCCAGGCCCATGTTGTTCATGGCCTGCGGGTCGAAGCCCCACTCGATCGCCCGCCGATAGTGCTCGATCGCCTCCTGTCGCCGGCCGGCGCGATTCAGTGCATCGGCCAGCGCCCGCTCGCCAATGCCGTTGCTCCCAGTGACGGCCAGCGAATGGGTCCACAACCTCAGGTCGTCGTGCCAATAGGTCGTCTGCACCGCGGCGCAGGCGACCAGAGCGACGATCACCAACACCGTGCAACCGCCGAGCGCATAGCGCCGCTGGACCGATCCGGCCACCAACCGGGTGGCGCCCCAAACGACGGCAATACTCAGCCCGATTTGGGGCAGATACATGTAGCGATCGGACATCGCGTGGGCAGAGATCGTGAGGAATCCCAACACGGGAACCAGCGTCCCGACGAACCAAAACCAGCCGACGAACAGATAGGGACAGCCGCGCCGCCAAGCCAGGGCGGCGATCGTGATCGCGGCGAGCAGGGCGACCGATCCAGCGATCTTCCAGGCAGGATAACCTCCGGCCGGCGTCGGATAGAAAGCAGACAATCCGGCGGGATAGAACGCCTGGCGAAGATATTCAACCAATGCCACCACCGCGCCCGCCAGCCGCTCGGTGAAACTCCGCCCTCCGGTCGTATCGCCGATGTGCGTAACCACCGTCAGCACGCAATCGCCCACCGCCAGGGCCAACAGCGGCAGCTTTTCCACAGCCAACCACCCGAGGCTTTTGCGCTCGGCCCCGCCGGTAGTCTCCGCCGCCTGGCCGAAGCGCCCCAGGGGCCAATAGTCGAGCAGCATTAGCAGCGGCGGGAGCGTTACGAGCGTGGCCTTGGACATCAGTCCGAGCGTAAAAACTAGCGCCACCAGCAAATAGCGGTCGAGCCTGCAGCCGTGGCGAACGTAACCCAACCAGGCCGCCAGGGTGAGCACGAAGAAAAGTCCGCTCAATACGTCGCGCCGCTCGGCAATCCAGGCCACGCTTTCGACGTGCTGCGGATGAATCGCCAAAAGCGTGGCTACCAGGGCGCTCGGCCACAGCTCGCCGGTCATGTTGCGCAGGACCAGAAACAGACCGATCGTCGTCGCCGCGTGCAGAACAAGATTGGTCAGATGATGTCCCCAAGCGCTCAGCCCGAAGATCTGACAATCGAGCATGTGCGAGATCATCGACAGCGGATACCATTCCCCCGCCGGTCCGCTGACAAACGCGGCAGAAATGCCGTCGACGGTCAGCCCCCGATTGACCAGCCGGTTCCCGCTGACAAGCCAGGCGTCGTCATAGGTCAGAAAATCGAACCACAGAGTCTGCCCGAAGATGATCGCGATCACGGTGATCAGAAAGCCCGCGACCGCCCAATCAGGCCAAGGCGGACCACGGCGCGCGATGGACTTGTCTCGAGGCATGGCGGTGAAAATGGATCGACTTGTGACCGGGCGCGTCGGCCCGCCGCAGGCTGGCACGGGACCGACCGGCCTCATCTTGCCCGCAGCCCGCGAGCGTTTCAAGCGCTGCCAATGGCACGGAGTTCTCTTTGAGCATCAACGCCGACGACGAAAACGGCGACGGCAACGGAACGATCGGCGTTTTGCAATTGTGAATGCCGGCCTTTGCCGCGGCGCATTTCGTTTCACGAAATGTCAAGGCACGATTCAAACGCCTGGCGACCGAGATGGCCGAGCGCAGGGTGCCTCTGGACGCCACTGGCTGCGCGATCAGGCGAGTTTGCCGCATGCACAAAAGGACACGATTTCAATCGACGGCGGTTTTCGGCCCAGTGACGAGACCATGCCACGACCACCTGGGAATGCTCAAACCGTCCGGCACATCGTCGGCCGAGCCGTGGTATCGAGACATTACTGCAGTCGTGGTCCAGGCAAAGTAATCGTGCAGTACGCGTCGGAGCGGTTCGTCTCGCGCGAGTCCGACGTCGTCCAGCGCCCGATCGAAACAGGCGATCGCTCGCCGATCCATTTCGTCATGGGGTCCGTTGCCGCTGTGCATCCGAACGACGAAGGTCTCGCTACCGAACAGGTCGGAGTAGGTCGTCGGCCCCCCGAGCGCCTCGGCCCAATATGCGGCCAGGCGCTGGGTGTGTTGCGGGTGGAAACCATGGCTGAAAGCATGGTTAACTACTTCGTCCTCGAGCACCCGGGCGTGCCACGCGCCGGCCAAGCTAAGGAGCGCGTCTTTTCCACCAACGGCTTCGTAGACAGTTTGCATGGCTCTACCATGGTTTCCGGAAAATCAGAATCCGTGCACGCGCGGCGCCAATCCCGCGTCGGGTACGCCGCCCTGCGACCGTCGCGCCCGAAAAGCCTCGCCTACACCAAGCAGGAATCGAACCCGCAACCCGCAGA
>DATJTR010000591.1:0-5537 GCA_035503215.1 Pirellulales bacterium | reverse complement strand
TTGAAAAGCCTCAGTCTGACGAGCACGCCGTCCAAAATGCAGCTGCGTTTCGCGGAACGGACACGAAATCGGCGCTTACCAGGATTCGCGATCCGTCGGCGCGGCGAGAGAAGACGATCGTCGAGTGGAGCTTCGGGGGTCGTGGGCGCGCTGCACCGGCACTGGGAATTTGGCGGCGCGCGAGCGTGACTTGGCAACCCTGCCTCGCGGCCGCGCCACGACGAGAAAGGGGGAGAGTAGAACGTGGACCGCAGGAGAGCGTAGACGATCTGCGTTGGAGACGGCCGCGCGGCGCGCCTAATCGTCTCTACTATCTACTTTCTACTGCTCTCCTGCTCTATTTTTGGCCTGCGGCCAAAAATGGAGGCGGCGGGAATCGAACCCGCGTCCCGCGATGTTTCCGTGGGAGCTTCTACGTGCGTAGCCGGATCATTTACGCGTCTCGCTTGCCGGCCCCCAACCGACGGGGTGCCTGGCAAGCCAGCCAGGAACGGTTTTTAACTTCGAGCGTGCCCAGCAGTGACTCGAAGCGATTCGGAATTGGTGACGGACTTTTGGGTCTCTCCGACGAAAACCCGCAGCCCGGGCAGCCATTAGTTAGGCAGCCAAAGCAAAGCTATCTTCGGCAAATGAAGATATTGATCAGCTTTTTAACGTGGCCAACTGATCAACCACGGCACGCCACCCACACTTCACCCATCCGGTCGAACCCAGTTCGCCCCCGAAAGATGTCGTAGCGGATCGACCCCGAATTATACCTCGCCCCGCCCCCCGGGTTTAGGGCGGAAAGGCGGCCGCGAAATCGCCGAGCAAGGACAGCGAATACGACCGTTGGCTGCTGGAGGGAAACGGAAAGCCAAAAACGCGATTCACTCGGGGGGGCCAGCCGCTTGGATCGCTTGGACGATGACCAGTGCCACGAGGTCGGTGACCCATAGGACGCCGACGGCTAAGGCGAGCCGGTCAACGACGGCGGCCCCGGCCGCATCTTGCATGGCGGCCAACAGGCGGGCCGTGGCCACCAGAATGACCGTCACGATCGGCAGCAGCAGCGCGGCGACCGCGAGCGAGATCAGGGCGCGGCGGAGATTCACGGGGTTTTCCGGAAACAGTTTTGGCAAGCCGGGCGTACCGGGAAAGCAGCGAAATGCTGGGGGCATTTATGGAGTTTGCCCGGCCGGGTGTCAATGGTTCGGCTCGCCCGCACCCGCGCTCGGCGGTTTGACTTCACCTGCGGGGTGGTCACAATAAATTCTGAGGACCCCGGCCAGGTTGCGGCGGCGAACGCGAAGCGGCGACAGCGGTTAGGGTTGCAGCGCGTATCACCGCGGCACGGCGAGCCGTGGGCTGCGGACGGCCGTCAGAGGCAAGGGCGCTGCGCACGCGGCGCGGGCAGACAGGAGCAGAGGGACTCGATACCCGTGATCTTCTCGCCTCGGCGTCCCTCGACCGCGCTTCGCTTCGCCTGCCTCGGCGGTTTGATCGCCCTTGGCGGATGGGCCCAGGTGGCGACCCCGGCGCGGGCCGAGCAGTTGCGGATGCGCGACGATCGCCTGCTGGAGGGAGTGCTGGGGCGCGTGTCGGGCCTGGCCGACAATCCCAATGTCACGAAACCCAGTGAAGCGGCCACTCCGCAGATTCTGTTCCTCGACGACAACCTGCGGCGCACGTTTTTCCACTCTTCGCAAGTGCGCCAGGCCGAGGAAGGCAAACAGCGGCTCGTGCCGCAAAAGATCATCATCCCGCAGCGGGTGGCGATTGGCCCGAAACGCATCGGCAAGATGGGCCCGATCCTCAAGATCACCCCCTTCGACGAGTATGGCCGCCGCACGGTGACGATGAACACCGAGAGCGGCCCGGTCGACGTCATTCAAGGGATCACCGAAATCACGCCGCTGTATACCAAGGTGGAAGGGCTGATGGCCGGCCGATCCTATTTGTGGGACATGCGGATCGCCACCAGTTCGATTCCGCGGGAGACGCTGGCAAAAATCCTATCGAAGGTGACCGATCCCAAGAAGCTCGAAGATCGCATGAAGCTAGTGCGGCTGTTGTTCGACTCCGAACGCTACGCGGATGCTCAAGCCGAATTGGAGGCGGTCGTCCACGACTTTCCCGCTCAGGCCGAGTTGGAAAAGGAAGTCCGCGCTATCCGGCAATTGCAGGCCCGCAAAGTGATCGACGAGATCAACCTGCGGCGGCAGGCTGGGCAAGATCGGTTGGCTTATGGGCTATTGCAAAATTTTCCTCGCGACCAGATCGCCGGCGAAACGCTGCAATTGATCCGGCAAATGGTCGATCGCTACGACGAAATTCAGCGGCAGGGAAAGGATCTGCTGGCCTCGATCGAGAAGAACCTGGCCGGGATCAAGGATTCGCAGCTACGCAAAAAAGCCGCGGTGGTCGTCGACGAGATCAAGACCGAGTTGAACATCAACACGCTCGATCGCCTGAGCGACTACGCCGGCCTGGTCAACTCGGAAAAGATGAGCGACGAAGAAAAGCTGTCGCTGGCCATCAGCGGCTGGCTACTGGGCAGCAATCACGCCTCGACCAACCTGGCCGTGGCGCTGTCGCTGTACGAAGTGCGAGGCAAGGTGCAGGACTTCCTCCGCGAACCGAAGAAGACCGAGCGGGCCGCCATCTTGACGACCCTGCACGCCATGGAAGGCAGCACGTGCGAAATGGTGGCACGGCTGGTCGGCCACATGAAGCCCCCGATCGATCCGCCCGAAGCCGACGCAGGCAAGCCCGGCTTCTACACCCTGTCGGTGCCGGCACTGCAGCATGACGAGCCGAACGTCACCTATTATCTGCAACTGCCCCCCGACTACGATCCTTACCGCCACTATCCGATGATCGTCACGCTGAACGGGGCGGGCAGCACGCCCCAGCAGCAGCTCGATTGGTGGGCCGGAGAGGCCGACGAAAACGGCAATCGCCTGGGCCAGGCCATGCGGCAGGGCTACATCGTCATGGCGGTGGAATGGACCAAGACGGCGCAAATCGCCTACGAGTTTTCCGCGCGGGAACATTTTGCCGTGCTGTTCAGTTTGCGCGACGCCTGCCGGCGGTTTTCGATCGACACGGACCGCGTGTTTTTATCGGGCCACTCGATGGGGGGCGACGCGGCTTGGGACATTGGCACCGCACATCCCGATCAATGGGCCGGAGTGATCCCGATCGTGGCGGTGGCCGAAAAATATGCTCTGCACTATTGGCACAATGCGCGCCTGGTGCCGTTTTACGTCGTCGGCGGCGAGCTGGATGGCGACAAGATGGCGACCAATTCAAAAGTTCTCGACCGCTACTTGATCAATCGCTTCGACGTGACCGTAGTCGAGTACGAAGGGCGCGGCCACGAGCATTTCCACGACGAGATCTTGCGAATCTTCGATTGGATGGGAAGGCACAAGCGCGACTTTTTCCCCAAGAAGTTCTCGGTGGCCACGATGCGCAGTTGGGACAACTCCTTCTGGTGGCTGGGGCTGGCCGACTTTCCGGCGTCGGGGATCATCGACCCGATCAATTGGGAGCAGAGGCGTGGCTTCCAGCCGGTGCGAGTCGACGCCTCGATCAAGGGAAACTCGGTCTACGTGACGACTGGGGCCGACAAGGTGACGGTCTGGCTCAGTCCGGAACTGGTCGATTTCAGCAAGCCGGTGCGAATCGACGTGAAAGGGCAGAGGCTGAACCGCGATCCGAACCTGGTGCCCGACCTGGCCACGCTGCTGGATGACGTGCGGGCTCGCGGCGACCGCCAACACCCGTTCTGGGTGAAGGTCGATCGCGACGCGGTGAAATAGCGGCACGTGGCTTCCGCGGCTATTGCTTGATCGTCTCGGGCGTTTCCCCAGCCGGGGCCGCGGCTTGCTCGGTCGTTGCGGCCGGCTCACTTGGAGCCACTGACGAGGTTTGCGTAGCGGCCGGTCCTTCGGCAACTGCCGCCGGTGCTTCCTTGCTGAGCGTGAAGCCAGTCAAGAACCAGCCGTTTTCCTCGCTCACGGCATTCAGCCCGGCCGGACCGAAATAGCGGCGTACCGCGTCATATTCGGGCAAGTGTTCGCCGTTGATGCGTTGTGCCCGCAGCACCCCCTCCTTGCCTTCGCCCAACGCGGCATTGAGCAGCTTGCCGAGCATCGTTTCAGATTCGGGCATGCGGCCCGAGCGAATCAACTCGTACACGGCCCGGTATTCCTCGTCGGTGCGGGAGAAGACTTGGGCACAAGACTGCCCTTGCGTGAGATATTCGAGATCGGCTTTGACCAGGTGGTATTCGGTGCTGTTGATCAATTGCTCGTGGGCGTCGAGATCATCGAGCATTTTGGTCAGGAAGTCGTAGTGCGTGGCTACCAGCAACTGGCCGTGGGCCACGGTGACGGCCGAATTCGGCAGCATCCGTTCGTGGGTTTCTTCCTGGTCCTCGTCTTCTTCTTGCTTGGCCATGGCGAACGACGGGTGATCTTCGATGACGACCATGGCCACGTCGGTTCCTTCGTTGATGATCTCCCAGATCACATGGTCTTTGTAGTCGCGGCGTTTGGCATCGGGGTCGGTCTTCATCGACTTTTCGATCGTGGCCGCCAAGGCCTTCTGGTCGGTCGTTTCCACGCCGACCAGCATCCGCTCGCTTTTGGGCGTGATGGGCAAGAGATAATCGGTCACAACGGTAGCTCGCCCGCCAAGATGCGCGATCAGGTCGGTGCGAACGTTGATTTGCGGACCGTTCGGATCTTCTTCGATGCTTTTGATCACGTCTTCGAAGACTTCGTCGCCAACGATGGCGTTGACCAGCGATTTCGACGATTCAAAGACTTTTTTGGGCTTGAGATTGAAGCTGGCGTAAGTGGCCACCTCGCGCGGTACCCAAGGCTGAGGCTTCAGATCTCCACCGTTGGGAAAGTCGAGCATGTTCGCCGCCAGCTCGTAGCGATTTTCGCCAGCTTTGAGCGGCGGTGCATAGACCACGGTCTGGTGCAGCATTTCGAACTTTTCGGTCGCCAGGTGGAGATATCCACCGACTCCCTTGATCGCCGTGAAGCCGACGCTCTTGAAAATCTTGAGCATGTCGTTGCCGCGGCGGCGAGGACCGTCGGGGTTGGCGATACGCATTGCCTCGACGTAGCCAAACGGCTCGGCAAACCAGCGGAGATGCGGCACCTTGCCGTCGGCCGCCACCTGGCAGCGCTCGACCATTGCGGTGAAAGCCGGCACGGCGGCGAGCGAGTCATCGTGCTTGCCCGAAAACCGCTTCAAGACTCCGCGCAGGATTTCCTGGTTGTCGCAAGCAACGAGGCATTCATCTTTGACGCACACCAGCGCCATGCGGGCGGGGTGATGTTCGACCTTGGGGATCGAATACAAGGTCACCTGGCTGCCCGACAGCTCGACACGACTGACCTTGGCCTGGTGCAGCTTGACCATGTTCGTATTGATTTTATCCAGCAGCTCGGCCGTCTTTTCCTTTTTGCCAGTCACGTCGACCAACAGCACCATGGCCGCTTCGGTCGGGCTGGGTTGAATGACGGCCAAGGCCA
>DATJTR010000590.1:0-3460 GCA_035503215.1 Pirellulales bacterium | reverse complement strand
AAAACACCAACTCCACGATGCGGGCGATCCGCGAACAGGTCGAAGAAGTCGCCGAAAACATCGTGGCCCTCAGCGAAAAAACCCAGGCCGTCGGCGAAATCATCGCCACGGTCAACGACATCGCCGAGCAGTCCAACCTGCTGGCCCTCAACGCCACGATCGAAGCCGTGGCGGCCGGCACCGAAGGCAGCCGCTTTTCGGTCGTGGCCAACGAAATGAAAAACCTGGCCGACCAGGCCAAGGACAGCACCGTGCAGGTCCGCGCCATCCTGGGCGAAATCCAGAAAGGGATCAACACCTCGGTCATGCTTACCGAAGAAGCCGTCAAACGGGTCGAATCGGGCAAGAAGCAGGCCGACGTCAGCGAACGCACCATCCACTCCGTCTCCGAAACCACCGAGACCAGCATCCAAGCCTTCCAGCAAATCATCGGCGCCGCCAATCAACAACAAATCGGCTTCGACCAGGTGACTCAAGGGATGCAAGACATTCGCGCCGCGGCCGAACAAACCGCCGCCAGCACCGCCCAACACGAAAAGGCGGTCGCCAACCTCACGGCCCTCAGCCAGCAGCTGCGCCGCGCCGTGGCCAACTATCGCTTGAACTGAAACCCAACCTGCCGCGCGTGGGGCGGGTCAGCGGGCAGGTTTCTCGCCCGCCCCCGCCCCCCCGCGGGCCAACAGCCAGGCCAATCCCTATGCAGGACATCAATCAACACGTTCTCGACGCCTTCCACGTCGAACACCGCGAGCATCTCGAAGCGATCCGGGCCCTCATGGCCGAGGTCGCCGGGCATGATGCTCCGATCGCCGAATCGCGCCTGGAAGAAGCGTTCCGCCGTGCGCACAGCATGAAAGGGGGCGCGCGGATCTGTGCCCTGCGCCCCGTCGAGTCCCTCGGGCATCGGCTGGAAACCCTTTTCGCCCAGTTGCAACGCGGCGTGGTCCGCTGCGACCGCGACGTCGTGCGGGCCGTGAACCTGGCCCTCGACACCACCGAAGATTGGATGGCCGCCCTCGTCAATCAGCAAACGCCTCCCGAAACCGACGCCGCACTGGCCGCGATCGACCAGGTGCTGGAGTCGGGTCGTGAGCCGTCGCCCCGGCCCAAGGTGCCACCGATCGTCGAACAGCTCCGAGCCGCCTTTCAAGCCGAATACCAGGAGTACGTGGCGGGCATTCGCATCTTTCTGGCCAAGGTCAGCGCCGCGCCCCACGACGTCGGCGAGGGGGCGCTCGCCGAAGCGTTTCGCATGGCCCATAGCCTCAAAGGCGCCGCCCGCGTGGCCGAGTTCGCCGAGGTCGAACGGATCAGCGAACGTCTGGAGACGCTCTTCGCCCGCGTCCGTGCCGGCACCTTCACGCTCGACGAGCAGACCCGCGAATCGATCGAAGCCGACCTGCGCGGCATCGAAGCCGCGATGGCGGCCGCCACGCGCTCTTCGCAGCCCGGCGCCGCGCCGGCTTGTCCTGACACTTCCGACGCGCTCCCCGGGGCCGAAGCAGCATCGGCCGATGGGGCGGCCCGAACTTCCTCCGGCGCACCCTCCGCCGCGGCGCCGGCGCAACTCGAAACGGTCCGCGTGGCCACCGCCAGCCTCGATCACCTGGTTCGCTCTGCAGGGCAATTGCACGGTGAGAGCGTCCGCCAGCACCAGCTCGCCCGGGCCCTCGACCAGCTTGGTCGTCAGATCGAAGACATGCAGCGCGAGCGAGAATCGCTGCGCAAGATGGCCGGCGCCAGCCTGCACCAACTTTCCGCCCGGCCCGAGTTCACGCGCATCAGCCGCTATCTCGATTCGGTCGACACGCAGATTCGCGAGCTCGCCAGCCGCATTCGCTCCGTGAGGTTAACGCAGCGGCGCAGCGCCTGGCAATTGGCCGCTCTCGGGCAGCAAGTGCAACACGACGTCGAGCAAACCCGCGTGGCCCCGGCCGAAAGCGTGTTCCAGGGCTTCCGTAAAATGGTCCGCGATCTGGCTCGCGACGAAGGAAAGCAGGTCGAGTTCCGCATGACCGGTCTCGACGTGTTGGCCGACCGGATGGTGCTGCAAGCACTCAAAGATCCTTTGATGCACATCCTGCGCAACGCGGTCACGCATGGCATCGAACGTGTCGAGGGGCGCGCGCAGCGCGGCAAGGATCCCACAGGACGCATCGAACTCACGCTCGACGCGCTCGGCAACCGGCTGCGGGTCGTCGTCGCCGACGACGGAGCCGGCATCGACGTCGCTTCGGTCGCCGAATTGGCGGCGCGCCGCGGCCTGGTTACGGCCGAACAGGTCGCCGATCGCTCGCCCGACGAACTGGCCAGGCTGGTTTTCCATCCCGGGTTTTCCACATCAAAAACGGTCACCGAGCTGTCGGGCCGAGGCATCGGCTTGTCGGTCGTCAACGAGGCGGTCAACCGGCTGCAGGGCGAGGTGCAAATCCGGCCCCAGCCCGGCGTCGGCGCGGCGGTCGAGATTTCGGTTCCCCTGTCGATTTCCACCCACCGGCTGCTGCGGGTCGCTTGCGGCAACCAGGAATTCGCAATTCCACTGCACGCGGTCGAGCGATTGCTCCGCCAGAAAGCCGCCGAGGTCGAAACGGTCGAAGGCAAGGCGGTCGTCAATCTCGAACGCGAACTGGCCCCGCTGGTCAATCTCGCCGATTTGTTGGGCATCGTCGAGACTACGCCCGCCGCCGCGAGTGAGAACTTGCAAATCGTCGTTCTGCGGGCCGGCAGCCGCCGGCTGGCCATCACGGTCGACGCTTGTCTCGGCGAGCACGACTCCCTGATCCACGAGCTCGACCCACTCTCGGCATCGGTTCAGCGCTTCGCCGGTGGCATCCTGCTGGAAGACGGCCGGGTGGCGCTGGTCATCCACCCGGCTCGGCTGATCGACGATTTCAAACCTTCCCACCGGGCGCCGGCAGCCGCGGTCCACCGGCAGGCGGCTCGGCGTTCGGTCGTGCTGGTGGTCGACGATTCGTTCACCACGCGCACGTTGGAAAAAACGCTGCTCGAATCGCACGGCTACGAAGTGCGGATTGCCGTCGACGGAGCCGAGGCCCTGGCACAGCTCGAAGACGAAGAGCATGGCATCGACCTGGTGATCACCGACGTGCAAATGCCCCGCTTGGATGGTTTCGGCCTGCTGGCCGAGATCAAGCGCAACGAGCGATTGTCGTCGTTGCCGGTGATCCTGGTCACGTCGCTCGACAATCCGCAAGACCAGGAGCGGGGACTGTCGCTCGGTGCCGACGCTTACATCGTGAAACGCAAATTCGACCATGAAGACCTGCTCGCTACGATCCGGCAAATCATCTGAACTCCAGGACCCGCTTCCAGGCCGTGCCCCGACCGGCCGAGCGGATGCTCGCATGCCCTCGCCCATCAACCCCACGCCGCGCAGCGAAAGTCCCCAGCGCGCCATCCGTCAGCGGCCCCACGCGGGCCCGGTACGCGTGATGATCGT